>JAYUBR010000627.1:0-5277 GCA_043740775.1 Ferruginibacter sp.
CTTAAAAAATATACCCGAGGGAAAGCACCTGATTGAGGTGTCGCATATTGGATATACTTCTGTTATAGAATGGGTAGATATCAATAGCGATACCCGGAAAGACTATAGTTTATTGGAAGCGGTTATAGAAAATAATGCGGTGATTGTTACCGGTGTAGGTACAGCCACCCAATCAAAAAAAACACCGTTCCAGGTTTCGGTTATGCGCAAAGAAGAGTTGCTGCAAAGTTCTTCTTCCAACATTATTGAAGCACTTGCGAAGAAGCCTGGCGTATCAACTTTGTCAACCGGCCCGGCTATTTCAAAACCCGTAATTCGTGGCTTGGGATATAACCGCGTTTTAACCATCAACGACGGGGTAAGGCAGGAAGGGCAACAATGGGGCGATGAGCATGGTATTGAAATTGATGAAGCCAGTGTAAGTAAAGTAGAAATTTTAAAGGGGCCCGCTTCTTTAATTTATGGCAGCGATGCTACCGCAGGAGTAATTAATATTATTACCAATGTGCCGGTTGAAGACAACACCATCAAAGCAAACCTGTTTACCAATTATCAAACCAACAACAAGGCCCGAACATTTAATGGTAACATTGCCGGCAATATAAAAGGTATCAACTGGAACCTGTATGGCTCTTCGGTTGCCACGGCAGACTACACCAATAAATATGATGGACATGTTTTTAATTCAAAATTTAATGAAAATAATTTTGGCGGTTATGCAGGATACAATGGAAACTGGGGTTACAGTCATTTTCTGTTTAGCAATTTTAATTTAAAGGCAGGATTGATTGAAGGTGAAAGGGATGACCAGGGATTTTTTGTTAAGCCAATTGCAGGTGGGGGAGTAGCAAGGGCTACCGAAACAGATTTTAACAGCACAACGCCCGAAATACCTTATCAGCACATCCGCCATTTTAAAATTGCCACCGATAACAATATCAAAATTGGTGAAAACCGGCTGGTATTTAATGTGGGCTTTCAGCACAACCAGCGGGAAGAATTTGGCAATGCTGATAATTTAAATGAACGGGCGCTTTACTTCGATCTTAAAACAATTACTTACACTACACAGTTTCACTTTGCAGATAAAAACGGGTGGAAAAAATCTATTGGCATTAATGGCATGCAACAACAAAATACCAACAAAGGCCAGGAGCAATTAATACCTGATTATAATTTGTTTGATATTGGAGGCTATGTATACACACAAAAAGCTATCAACAAATTAACGCTGAGCGGTGGTGTAAGATATGATACAAGAGCATTAAACGTAAAAAATCTGATGGATGGAACTACCATTAAAAATGCAGCTTTTAATAAAACATACGCTAATATTTCAGGCAGTATTGGTGGTGCTTTGCAACTTACCAATCAACTCAATTTTAAATTAAATGTGGCAAGAGGATTTCGTGCGCCTGGTATTCCTGAACTGGCCAGTAACGGCACCCATGAGGGAACATTGCGGTATGAATATGGAGATGTAAATTTAAAAAGTGAAACCAGCTCACAGTTTGATGCAGGTGCAGATTTTAATACAACTCACTTCTCGCTTGGTATTTCAGCCTTCTATAATAATTTCAGCAATTTTATTTTATACAGAAAACTGGCAGCAGCCGGTGGGGGCGATTCAATCATACATGTCAATGGTACTGATGTAACAGCGTTTAAATTCGATCAGCAAAAAGCTGCTTTAAGTGGCATTGAATTTACAGCAGATATTCATCCTCATCCATTGGATTGGCTACATATTCAAAATACATTTTCTCTTGTATCCGGCCGTTTACTAAACCCCGTTGAATCGGCAAAATATTTACCCTTTATTCCTGCCCCAAGATTGATTACGGAATTGAGAACCAACTTTAAAAAACTGGGTAACGGCCTTCGCAATTTTTATGTAAAGTTTGAAATAGATAATACGTTTAAAAAGAAAGACATCTTTTTTGCATACAATACCGAAACCGCTACACCAGGATATACTTTATTGAATATGGGATTGGGAACCGATGTTGTAAATGCAAAAGGCAAAGTATTATTCAGTCTTAATTTAAGTGGCAATAACCTGGGCGATGTGGCTTACCAAAATCATTTGAGCAGGTTAAAATATGCGGCCTTAAATATGGCTACGGGCAGAACAGGTGTTTTTAATATAGGCAGAAATTTCGGCCTTAAATTAAACATTCCCTTTAGTTATAAAGTTAGTAAAGAAAATTAAATTTTTATCTCAACATCCAGCGAAGCACAGCCTTCGCTTTTTTATTTTTTACCAGGCTAAGAAGCAGTGTGTTGCTGCATCCGATGGCTATCGGATGGCCAGCCTGTCCCCATTTTCATCTGGATCGCAGTATTCAACTTTTTATTTTTAATCTTCCCCCAAAAACACATTTAGTATTTATATTTATAGAACAATTAATTTTATCCGAAAAAACTTTCTGAGCCTGTGAAGTCACAGCTTTTTTTCTTGATAAAAAATGAAATAAAAAAAATCAAGCCCGCCCGGCTGAACGCCGTTCGGACGGGGCTACATAAAAAAGGCTAAAAATTTAAATACTTGTCTAAAATGAAATTAGCTCAAGCCGAAAAATATGAAGTGGCTTTTGTGCAACTTGCCGGCTAATAACAAAGCCGAACATTTGTAACATCAATTTCATTTCTTAACGACAAGCATTCAAATTTTCTTAACGTCCGCCCGGCCATCCATTCGGACGGGCCTTTTTTATGAGGCCGTCAAAGAGTTTCCGGTCAATCTTTATTAACCTGTATATTTAAATATTTACCTGTGCCGGTGTTTCTTAATAGAATAACCAACGAATAACAATCATAACTTATTATTTTTGCTGAAAGCCAACGTTAGCAACTAACTTGCAATCTTCAATATCAAAAATAGCCATGGTTTTAAGAAAAACATTTTTACCTCTCTTTATTAGCTTACTGTTATCTGTTTGTGCTTTTGCTCAAAATTTTGATATCAATCTTTTAAAAAAAATCAATGGCAACGAAAGTAATTTTAAAAACAATTATTTTAAAGCTACTGCTCAAAGCGTCTTTGTTTTTAATGTTGCGGCACCTATAAGTGTTTTTGCAGCCGGCTTAATTAATCATGATAAGCAATTGCAAAAAGATGCTATTTATATGGCAGGAGGTTTTATAGTATCGGCAATTGTTACGCAAGGCCTTAAAAGCATTATAAAAAGAGACAGACCTTTTGTAACCTATAGTTATATAGTAAAAAGAGATGCCGGTGGTGGTTACTCCATGCCATCGGGCCATACATCTGCTGCATTTTGCACTGCCACATCTTTAAGTTTGCTTTTTCCAAAATGGTATGTAATAGCACCCTGCTATTTGTATGCAGCTTCCGTGGCATATGCAAGAATGTACCAGGGGGTTCATTACCCAACCGATGTATTGGCAGGTGCAGTGGTTGGTGCCGGCAGTGCATGGCTTGCTTACAAAGCAGAAAAATGGATGAATAAAAAACATACAACAAACAAAACACCTGCAACGGTTTTATTATGATAAAAAAATGTATGGCGCTGCTGTTTGTTATTTGTCCGGTAATTGCTTTTGCAAATATCAGCATTGATAGTTTGCCTGTTGCAGCTAACAACAGGGCAACGCCCGCCAGACAAAAAATTTATTTCGAAAAAAACGACGACTCCTTTACTTGCAATAAGCCCAAAACATTTGATTTTTTAACCCATATTCCCGGTGATGCTGTTGGTTATGCAAAGCAATCTTTTCAAAAACAAAATTTGTATAAACTAGGTATTGTTGCGGCATCTACAGCAGTGTTGATAATTTTTGACCAACAAATTACGGATGGTGTGCAAAGCTTTGCAAGGTACAATGGCATCAGCGCCAGTGAAGATTTTGATCCCATAGTTCGTGTGAAGTTATTTGGTAAAAACACCAATCTGGGTAAAATGCCGAGGAATGTAAATACAGCGTTTTATAATTTAGGGCAAGGCTCTTCCGTTGTATTAATGGCCGCAGGTTTTTTAATTGCAGGAAAAATAAAACATGATAACCGGGCATTGCAAACAGCCAGCCAGTTAGGCGAATCATTTTTGGCGCTGGGCCTTGGTACACAACTAATGAAATATGGCACGGGCAGGGAAAATCCTTCTGCAGCAAGTATTCCTGGTGGCAGGTGGCGGCCTTTCCCTACCATGAGCGATTTTCAAAATAACAAAACAAAATATGATGCTTTTCCTTCCGGTCATTTAGCAACTTTTGTGAGTGCTGTTACCATCATTTCTCAAAATTACCCATCCGTAAAATGGGTAAAACCTGTCGGCTACACTATTTCAGCATTGCTCAGTTTTGCTATGATGAATAATGGGGTACATTGGGCCGGCGATTTTCCATTGGGGTTTGCACTAGGCTATGGCTTTGGAAAATTCATTACGAAAAAAAATCACATCAGGCTAACATCCGCTATGTAAGGGCGGGTATATTTCTACAACATGTTTCTCAGGTAAAACAATGCCAACACAAATACGCCCTGCAGTAAAAGGGTTCCATCCAAAATGCCATAATGGTAAAAATAACTGGCCTGCAGTTTCCGGTTGTTTATAAATATAAATGTTGTAGCTGCCGAAAGCGCTAAGGGATATATCAGCCATGCAAGAGTAGTGTATTTATAATGCTGTATAAACACAACCATAAATAAAAACAATAGTATATCGGCAATAATTAAGGCGGCGCTTTTGCCAATCAGCAAGGGGATGGTTTTTAATCCCTGCCTTGCATCTGCTTTCATATCTCTTATATCGAAAGGGATGGTGATGGCAAATACAAACATAAAACGTTCTGCAAGCATTATCAAAATATTTTCTTTGGAATGTGTTCTTCCTGATTGAATAACGGGTAAAAGAATGGTAGAAGCCGACCAGACAAACGAAATTAAAAATATTTTCAAACAGGGAATTTCACGCAACCTGAAAATGAGTTTGCTGTTTTTATACACAGGCACCGAATAAAAAAATGTAAGGAGGGCAATGGGAGCCAGCGTAATCAAAACTTTTATATCGGCATAGAAAACAGTCCATAAAAAGCCAATTACGGATGCAGCTACCAGCACATAAAAAAGGTATAAATTATTTTTTACCCATCTGTGCTTTACCGAATTCAATGCTTCTTTATTAGTAAGTACAGTTATAAGCCGGTGCAGGTTATAATCAAAAAGTGTTGAAAAAAAAATCAGCAGTAAATAGGGATGAAATTGCGGGCGCATCCCAAGCTGTACCTGTGTTTCAAGCGTAAGCGATGCCGCAG
>JAYUBR010000628.1:0-1521 GCA_043740775.1 Ferruginibacter sp.
TTTTATTGTTTCATAAAAGTTTTACCGGCACAGCAAAAGGTGGATTCTCTTACTATTTCATTGCCACAAGCTGAAGAATTATTCAAAAAAAATAACTTAGAACTGCTTGCTCAGAAATATAGTATTGATAGTGCCAGGGCGAATATTATTACGGCTAAATTGTATGACAACCCGGAATTTGGTTTTGCCACCGGTTTCTATCAACCTACTACTAATAAGTTTTTCGACTTTAGCAATAATAATAGGGAAATAGGTTTGCAATACAGCCAGCTAATAAAAACGGCAGGTAAACGAAACAAAGCAATACAATTAGCCAAAACGGGTGTGCAAATTACAGAGTTCCAATTTTACGATATTTTACGCACATTGAGGTACACGTTGAGGAATGACTTCTATAATATATATTATCTGGAGCAAATACAAAAAGTGTATTATACAGAAATTCAGTCATTGCAAAAGACTACAGCGGCATTTGAAGAACAGGTGCCCAAGGGAAATATTGCGCTGAAAGAATTGATGCGCATTAAATCTCAACTCTACACTTTACAAGCCGAGTTGGTCAGCCTGCAAGGTACCATTGATGATGTACAAAGTGAATTTAAATTATTAATCAGGGCAAAGGCGTATGGTTATATTGTACCAATTGCAACAATAGATGAAACACCCAAAAATATCGTTCAGAATGTATCATACCAGGCTTTAGTAGATAGTGCTTATTTGAACAGGTATGACTTGAAAATGGCTAAATCTGCCCTTACCCAAAGCCAGCAAAACCTAAGTTTGCAAAAAGCCCTGGCAGTGCCAGATATTACGCTTTCGGCCGGGTATGACAGATTGGGGAGTTTTGTAAAAAACTATAACAATATTGGTTTTGGTATCAACATACCGGTTTTCAATCGTAACCAGGGATATATCAAACAGGCGGATGCAATTTTTGCAGGTGCAAAAGTGCAGGTGAATGCAACTCAGGACGGCATTGAAAGCCAGGTGGCGAATGCATACCTGGGTGCTGTACGGGCTGAAAGATTATTAAATAGTTTTGATCCGGGATTTGAAAAAAAATTAAATACATTCATTTCGGAAGTTACCCAAAACTATGAGCGCCGCAATATTACACTGTTAGAGTTTATAGATTTCTATGACTCCTTTAAGCAAAATGTAGTACAGTTGAACAATTTGCGGTTCAGCCTTCTAAGCCAATTTGAACAATTAAACTTTACAACAGGTACTTACATTTTTAATAAATAAATTCTCCGGGTAAACACAATAATATATTATGTTCAGAAAACTATTTTCGCAAATTGTAATCACCTCATTTTTCATTGCAACTGTTTATTTACTTTTTTCCTGTACTTCAAAAGAAAATTCTCAGGCATCAAAAAGGGAACAATATATTATTCCTGATTCATTGATGAAAATACTGGTTACTGATACTGTAAAAGTTTCTACGCTCACCAATTCCATCCGGTTTAACGGAGTAATAGATTTTAATACGGATAAGGTAGCGGGAATTTTTCCATT
>JAYUBR010000629.1:0-1520 GCA_043740775.1 Ferruginibacter sp.
TGCGGCTGCAAAAAAGGGTTACCTGTTGAATAAGTATATTTATCAATAAAGCCAATAAAGGGATTTAATTCCTGATAAGCAGGTCTGTCAATTCGGCGACCAATTGAAAGTGCAAACTGGTTATTTCCATTCATCTCATAGCTTATAAAGGCCGTTGGGAAAAGACTGGTATAATTGCGGCTGAAACTTGAATCTGATTTTTGTGAAAGGGAAGATTGCAAGCCTTTATAATTAGTGTTCTCAAGCCTTACGCCTGCCTGCACCATCCACTTGCCAAATTTTTTATTGAGGTTAAGGTATGCTGCGTTAATATTTTCTGAATAGTTGAAAGCATTGCTGAGTGTGCTATCCGTAAGCCAGTTCTTATTGGATAAATTAAAAAAGTTAGAAACGTTATTTGTTTTCACCAGACTTGATTTAATGCCCGTCTCTAATTTAACACCATTATTGAGCGGTTGAGCATAATCAAGGCGACCTGAATAAATATCAATTGTTAAAGGAAGCAGGTTCTTTAAATAATTTGATGCTTGTAAGGTTTGGTTTGGATTATAAGTAAGACCCGTAATATTTTGATTTCCTGAAAAATCATAATGCAGGTAATCAAAATTAGCAATTATATCTTCTTTGCTGCTGTCAAATGAAGAGTGAAAGTTGATATTGACAGCACCATTCTTCCATGTATTGTCAACTGTTCGGATGGTTTTTTCTATAGAATTTATATTTTCATTACCGTCTTTAAGATAACTCGTAGTAAAACCATCCTGCTTTTGAGGCGCTAAGAAACCTGTGGTTACAATCCCTAAAGTCGTTTGCTTATTGATAAAATAATCTAACCCTAATTTCAGGTTATTATTCTGGCTTTTATTTATTCTGTTAGATTGCTGATCAAGTTCAGAGATCTTTATTCCAGTAGTTCCGAAAAAATTTCTCTGAATGTCAAAATCCATAAAACCTTTATTAATGCTGTAACCATAATTCAAAAAAGTATTTATCTTACTGGTTCTGTAGTTGAGCATAATGCTGTTATTGGTTTTTGCATAAACTCCCTGACCGTAGTTTAGTGTAACACTGCCGTTAAATCCCTGTGTAATGCTTTTCTTTGTTTTAATATTTATTACACCGGCATTGCCTGCGGCATCATATTTTGCTGATGGGTTGGTCATTATTTCAATCTGGCTTAACTGGTTTGCATTCATACTGCCTAAAAGGTTTGCCAGTTCTGCACCATTCAGATATGAAGGTTTACCATCAATCATTACCATTACTGACGACTTTCCTTTTAAACTGATGTTGCCATCTTTATCAACGGTAACACCCGGCGACTTCTCCAGAATTTCCAATGCTGTTGAACCAACACTGGTAACAGATGCATCTACATTTACAACCATGCGGTCAATTTTTTGTTCTATAAGTGGCTTCTTGCTGGTAACAACAACAGCAGAAAGATTTTTTGGTAGTTCCTCTAAAATCAAAGTACCAACCCTTATCGTTGTATTATTTTCTGAAATAATAAATACAGG
>JAYUBR010000630.1:0-1519 GCA_043740775.1 Ferruginibacter sp.
CGAAGTATAAAGGTGGCAGAAAAATTTATTAACCCATTTTAAATAACCGGTGCTTATAATTATTAACCCTATTTGTATTTTATATTAGTTTAATCCCAAACCCTAAACCCTATAACCCCATGTGTTATCATTTAAAAACTAAATTCGGCAATACTGAAGCCGTTATTGACGACAACTGCGGCGTCTCTAAATTTTATGCAATTGCAGAAACTTTAGCCACTGACCTTCAGATTAACTTTTTAAACCAGGTAGATGATGCTGAAACACTCGACTGGGATTTTCATTACAAAAATCATTTACTAACCCTGCATTACAATGTTTTTAACGGCGTATCAATTTTTCCGCAACATATAAAAAGTGTACAGAAGGAAAATAATGCAGTATTGGAAATTGCTCATTTTTTGGAGCACAAGGCTTATTAGTTTTATTACATTGATTTTTACTGACCTGCCGGTAGGAAGGTTGCACGGATTTTGCAAATTTAAATAACTAGTGTAATCCTTTTAAATGAGTGTAATTAATAGGATTTCTCTTCAATTTTATCGAGGATGGTGCAATAACTGATGTAACGGTCCATATGAATGGAACCTTGTTCCACGGAGGCTTTAACGGCACAGCCGGGTTCATTGGTGTGCATACAATTGTTGAACTGGCAATCATTGATCAGTTGCCGCATTTCAGGAAAATAGTGAGACAGTTCCTGCTTTGGAATATCAACCAGGCCTAATTCCCGTATTCCCGGCGTATCAATTACACAGCCACCAAAAGGCAGGTTAAACATTTCTGCAAAAGTGGTGGTATGCATGCCTTTGCCGCTCCAGCCGCTTACATCCTGCGTTTTTAATTGCAGCTCCGGAAAAATGGTATTGATAAAAGAAGATTTGCCCACACCACTATGGCCGCTTAGCAAAGTGGTTGTATCTTTCAATAAATCTTTTACGGCTTCTACCCCGATATTTTTTTCAATACTCATGCCCATTACCTTGTAACCGATGGCTTCGTAAATTGATTTTACTTCCGCGAATTTTTCCAGTTCTTTTTCTTTGTACAGGTCACTTTTATTAAACACTATAATAGAAGGAATGCGGTATGCTTCTGACGTAATTAAAAACCGATCGATAAAACCCTGCGATGTTTTGGGATCTTTTAAAGTGGCAAACAACAGCGACTGATCTATATTGGATGCAATGATATGGTGCTTGTGTTTATTGGCCGGCGAAGTTCTTGTAATGTAGTTTTTACGATCGTCGATTTCGGTAATGATAACAGACCCTTCCAGTTCATTTTCTGCTGCAATCGTCACTACATCCCCAACTGCAATGGGGTTGGTGCTGGTTAACCCATCTATTTTAAACTTACCCAAAATACGGGCATTTAAAACGGTTCCTTCCTCGTTTTGCACCACATACCAGCTACCCGTACTTTTATAAACTGTTGCCTTCATTGTACACGAATTTCACTAATAAAAATGAATTAAAAAATTGTTTGCTTTACAAGCTGAAAGCCTAAAGCGGAAGGC
>JAYUBR010000631.1:0-1519 GCA_043740775.1 Ferruginibacter sp.
TAAACAATCCTATATAAGGAACAATGTTAAGCACCGCCGCAAATACACCCAAAAAAATAGCATACTTTACCCCAAGTAATAATAAAACAACAGAATAGCAGGTTGCCACAATAGCCATTTCTATCAACAGGCCGGTCATGTATTTCTGAATAATCTGTTTTGATTCCAACAGCACAAACTGAATACTTTCTTTGTGCTGGCTGCTAAAAACAGCAAACAAAAATCTTTTAATCAAATGCCGGTAACACAGGATAAGAAAAGAATAGATTGCCACCAGTACAATAAGCACAACAATTTGCGATACGGTAAGAAAAGTTTGCCCAATATACTCGCCACCCGAATGCTTTACCCCTTCCCTGGCATTGTCAATTAAAATTTTTTGTTGTGCAGTACTGATATGCACTTTTTGTTCAAGCCATTTTTGCAAAGAGGTGATATGTTCTGCAAGATGCTCCCTGATGGCAGATACATCATTAAAAAAACCAACCATTTGTGAAGAAATAAAATAAACGATTGCTGCAATTACGGCCAAGGCAAGTATTACTGCAATCAGGTTTGCCAGTGTGGATGGTAAATAACATCTTTCAAGCAAACCCGTAACAGGTAATAGTAATATGGATAAAAGAATAGAAAAATAAATAGGCACCAGCACGCCGTGGCCGAGGTAAATAAAAATACCAATCAGTAAGATCATTAAAAGCTGATAGCTCAGCTTTTGAGGATAAGAAACTCTTTCATCAGTACTCATTATTGTGGTTTATCAGCAATTATTTAAATAAATATTTTTGTTCCATTTACCCGCATCGTAATTCCTGCTCTTTTAAACAGCTTACCGGAACAAGGAACTAACTGATAAAATATGTGCCAGATTTTGAGGCACGCACAAAGTACAGTCATGTAATAAAGTGGGTATATTTTTACTCACTATCTGGCAGATGAATGCAGAAAATTTAAAGTCAGTTCATGTGAAGCAATTTTTTGTCCAACAAAACCTGCATGATAAATTAATGTTCACCTACAAAATTCTTTCCTTTACCGCTATTTCCCCCTCATTTGCCTAAAGCCATTTTTACCGGTATTAAAGCCATGATACATTTGTGTTATAAAATTAAAACAATGGAAAAGAATAATAATTTCAGGAACAACGAAAGTGGTAGAATAGTGGGCGGCTTAATACTGGTTGCAGCAGGCGCTTTTTTATTATTACGCAACATGGGCTTTTTTCTTCCCGGCTGGTTATTTACCTGGCCAATAATATTAATCCTGGTAGGTATTTACAGCGGGTTCAAACATAATTTCAGAAACAATTCATGGCTCATCCTGATTGCTGTAGGTGGTTTCTTTTTAGTAAGCAGATTTATTCCTTCACTAAGCCTTGAACCGCTGTTTTGGCCACTCGTTATTATTGGCCTGGGAGTAGCATTTATTTTGCGGCCACGAAGAAGCAGGTGGGAAGATTTTAAAAAAGATACGGACTACAATCAATGGAAAAGTGTACCGGGCAGTTCTTTCCAGGAAC
>JAYUBR010000632.1:0-1518 GCA_043740775.1 Ferruginibacter sp.
AATCTTGCAGAAAATAATTTAACGGTAGAAGAATTATTAGCCGATGGCGGTTATAGCAGTGGTGAAGCCTTACAGGTTTTAGAAGACAATAATATAGAAGGTTACATACCCAACTTTGGTCAGTATAAAAGCGATAGAGAAGCAGCAGGCTTTGTCTATGATGAGGTAAACGATAAATACATTTGCAGCCGGGGCAAGGAATTACCATTTAAGAAAATAGATAAAAGCACATTAGGCTACGAGCGAAAAACTTACCGCAGCAGCTCATTAGATTGTGCAGTATGTCCGCTACGCAACAAGTGCATAGGCAAAAGCGATTTTAAAAAAATAGGCCATACAATACACAAGCCCTTGTACGACCGTATGCATACAAAGCTGCAAACACCAAAAGCCAAGCGTATGAAGAAACTGCGAAGCAGCACCGTAGAACCTGTACTAGGCACACCGGTAAATTATTTAGGCATGCGCCGTGTAAATACCCGAGGCATAGCGCAGGCAAATAAATGTATGCTCATGGCAGCCATTGCCTACAACCTAAAGAAACTACTAAAATTTACAACAAGAAAAGTGCAAACCAATGCAGCAGTAATGCAGGCAAATCTGCAGGCTTTATTTTTAGGCAAAACAAGGCTCATTAAACCAACATATCTTTTATTAGCGCCACTTTATTAAAACAAAATTGGGAGTGTAATAAAAAATGGCAACGCTTAAAAGGCCTCTAAATGAGTTGGATAATTTTTAAAATGGTAGTTGTGCATCAGCCACCATTGTTAGCGGTTCGTTGTTTTATTTCATCACTTGTCAAGTGTCCCCGTCCGTCTTTTGATAGCGTAAAGTCACGACACCTGATTTAAATGTTATTTTGTCTACAAGTTTTAAATTATGTTCCTTCTTAAGTTTAAGGGTTTCAAATAAACGTTTACCATTACCTGCAATTATTGGCTGAATAGAAAAATAATATTCGTCAATCAACCCAAGTTTGGTTATTTCAGAAACAATCGCAGGGCTACCAAATATTAGAATATTCCTTTTTGACCTATGTTTTAGTTCTTGTAAGCGGGCACTGTTCATGTCCTGTAAAATACTTGTATTTTTCCATTGGACATTTTTCAAAGTCTTAGATGCAACAACTTTGTCAACATTGTCAATAAGTTGAGCAAATTCAAACATAGGTTTTGGCAATGAAACGTCTTTGGCGGCCAATGGCCAATAACTTTCAAGTAATTGGTAAGTAATTCGTCCGAACAAAACGGTACCCGCCTCTTTTAGCAAGTCAATAGCAAACTGGTGATGTTCTTCGTCAGCAATTACCGATTCATGCCCGCAAAAACCGTCTGGCGTAATGTTTATTGATGAAATTAATTTACTCATATTTTTATATTTTGGTAAATGTTTCGATTGTTTTTTTACAATGACCGCTAACGGGAGTTTGTGAAAAAACCACTTTCCATACTTAAATATACACACAATGTGAATAGCTCAAATGGCGTATAGTTTTTGTTATAGATCAGTATGCAA
>JAYUBR010000633.1:0-1517 GCA_043740775.1 Ferruginibacter sp.
CAAATGAAAGCGTTTACCATAATACAAAATGCTAAAGATGCGGTAACAATAAAATAAATTAATTACCATTAAAAAACTTTTTTATGAAAAATAAAAAAAATACTTATTTAATGGTGGTGTTGCTTTGTTTAGCAACACTGCCCACCATCGCACAAAGCGGCTTAACCGTTTCTGCTGGCAGCAGTATATTTATTAGCAACGGTACTATTTTTTCAGCAGATAGTCTTGCGCTTACGCCTTCTGCAGACTTTACAATAAGTGGCGCAAATACAGAAACAAGAAATGCCGTTGTAACACATGCTACGGTTAATCCTTACATACAACGGGTATTTCATTTTTCAAATACACTGCCTTCTTTCAGCGGAGCTATCAGTATTTATTATCTTGATGCAGAGTTAAACAGCATTCCCGAAAACCTGCTTACTTTAAATGTAAATAATGGTACTGTATGGAATGCCTATAACCTGAATACAACAAGAGATGCAGTTAATAATTTTGTAACCACTTCAGGGCTTACCAATATAGTTATGAATGAACTAACGCTTGCCAATACAAATGGCCCGCTACCCGTTACTTTTATTTTATTTAATAGTACATGTATTGGCGGCGGGGTAAAACTTACCTGGACAACCGCACAGGAAATTAATTCAAAGAATTACAATGTTGAAAAAAGTATTGATGGCAGAAACTGGCAGGTAATAGCGGGCGTAGCTGCAGCAGGTAACAGCAATGCAGAACGCAGCTATACTTTTGCTGATTACACATCCTCTGGCAATACGTTTTACCGGATTGCAGAAAACGATCTGGATGGCAGGCAAACTATAAGTACCACTATAAAATCATCCTGCGTAATTAAGGAAACTTTTGCAATACATCCTAACCCGGTACATGAGATGTTGTTTGTTACCATAAGCGTACCTGAAATGATGCCTGTACAATTGCGGCTTTACGATGCAAAGGGTTCAATAGTAAAGCAACTGCAAACAAATTTATTGAAAGGTAATAACGAGTTGCAATTAAATATTGCCGGGATAGCTAAAGGTGTTTATATTTTAGATGCTAACTGGGGTACTAATAGTAAATCCAGTAAAGTTGTAAAAGAATAAAAAGATCTAAGAGAAAACATAAAAACTTTTATTTCCCTGGCGTTTCTGCGCTCTGCCACAGCTTTATTAATAAGGGTGCAAAAGCATCTATACTTATTACGATATTTGAAATTAAATTTTAAGGAGTTGCAGTATATAAATTTGTCAGTGTTTTACTAGTGGTCTATGTGTATTGCCCGCTCTCTTTTTTAGGTGTAGCAACCAGCCTGTAAAATAAATATAAATAAAAAGCCGCCCGAAACTCAGGCGGCTTTTATTTAATGAAAAAATATTTTATTTTATCCCGTACTTCTTTTTATATTTTTCGTTCAGCTCTTTGTGTTTATCATTAAGGTCAATATCACGGCCCTGTATAAACGCTTTGGTAACTACGCTGCTTTTCATATCTAAAATATCTCCGGTGCTGATAAT
>JAYUBR010000634.1:0-1512 GCA_043740775.1 Ferruginibacter sp.
TGCGGAACTAAAAGAGGCGTTTATAAAAGACGGAACTGTAACTGCCGCCAACGCATCCACCATGAATGATGGCGCTGCTGCGCTGGTTTTAATGAGTAACGAAAAGGCAACAGAACTGGGCCTACAACCCATTGCTAAAATACTAAGCTTTGCCGATGCAGAACAGGCACCGCAATGGTTTACCACAACCCCTTCCATTGCAGTACCGAAAGCAGTTGCCAAAGCAGGTTTGCAAATGGAGGACATCAGTTTTTGGGAACTCAATGAGGCTTTTAGCGTGGTAGGAATAGAAAACAGCAGAAGGATGAAATTGGATCCGGCAACCGTAAACGTCAATGGTGGTGCAGTTTCTATCGGTCATCCGTTGGGTTGCAGTGGTGCAAGAATTATTGTTACGCTCATCAATGTATTAAAACAACGCAACGGTAAATACGGGGCGGCAGGTATCTGTAATGGAGGTGGTGGCGCATCGGCCATGGTAATTCAAAATATGTAAAATCAAGGTAGCAACAAAAAGATATTGGTATATACAAAATGCCTTTTGAATTAACAAAAGGGATTTAAAAAAGTGTTTTTTCAAGACGTTAAAGCGGGAATTATACGAGTGATTCATTAAGATGGAGGTAAGATAAAAACTTTTATTTTAAAAACAAATTCATACTGGGGTTTTTATCATAACAAATTATTTATCCTGTTCAATTCCAATTCTTCGCCTCCAAATAAGGAGGAGCATTAACAAGGATAGATGGGGGGTAAAAGATTGTTTGCAGGGAAAGATTTTTTTGAAAAAGACACCCATTAATGGCATGTTTTATTTCCTTATGAAAGAAGAAAAATTCCTTTCCAGCCATTCAATAATTGATCGTTTATAGTAAAACTGAACACGATTTGCTGATATGGTTACTATAAGATAAATTTGCCACTCAAAATAGTACACTTATACAATAAATAAATAAAATACATGCGACAAATTGCTTTTAGAGAAGCCCTTAGGGAAGCTATGCAGGAAGAAATGAGACGGGATGAAAGGGTGTTTTTAATGGGAGAAGAAGTAGCAGAATACAATGGCGCCTACAAGGTAAGCCAGGGTATGCTGGATGAATTTGGTGAAAAAAGAATCATTGATACTCCCATTGCTGAGTTGGGTTTTACCGGCATTGCGGTAGGTGCGGCTCAAAATGGGTTGAGGCCAATTGTAGAATATATGACCTGGAATTTTGCCGTTTTGCCTTTAGATCAAATTTTAAATACGGCTTCTAAAATGCTGGCAATGAGTGGCGGACAGGTAGGTTGCCCGATTGTTTTTCGGGGCCCCAATGGCAGTGCAGGCCAGTTAGGTGCGCAGCACAGTACGGCTTTTGAATCAATGTATGCAAACATACCCGGATTAAAAGTTATTTCAGTTAGTAATCCGTACGATGCAAAAGGTTTATTAAAAAGTGCCATCCGGGATGATGACCCGGTTATTTTTATGGAAAGCGAAGTGATGTACGGCGAAAAAGGCGATGTTCC
>JAYUBR010000635.1:0-5223 GCA_043740775.1 Ferruginibacter sp.
TATTAGTAACCACCCATTCCGCCCATATCAGGTGCACCGCCATGGTTATGGCCTGCATCTTCCTTAGGCCTGTCGGCTATTACACATTCTGTTGTTAACAACATGCCTGCAATAGAAGCAGCATTTTCCAATGCTACACGGGCAACTTTAGTTGGATCAATTACACCAGCCTTAAACATATTTTCATATACTTCAGTGCGGGCATTGAAACCATAATCTCCTTCGCCTTCTTTAATGTTTTGTACAACGATTGAACCTTCAATACCACAGTTGGCAACTATCTGGCGCAATGGTTCTTCAATAGCACGTTTAACAATGGCAATACCAGTTGCTTCATCCGCATTCAATGCACCTTTCAGTTTTTCCAAACCTGCAATGGCACGAATGTAGGCTACACCACCACCTGGTACAATACCTTCTTCAACCGCTGCTCTTGTTGCATGCAATGCATCATCTACACGGTCTTTCTTTTCTTTCATTTCTACTTCGGTAGCAGCACCTACATACAATACAGCAACACCGCCAGCCAACTTAGCCAAACGCTCCTGTAGTTTTTCTTTATCGTAATCAGAAGTGGTATTTTCTACCTGTGCTTTAATCTGATTAACACGGGCAACGATATCAGATTTTTTACCTTTACCACCAACGATAACGGTATTGTCTTTATCAATTGTAATTGAAGTAGCCTGGCCAAGAGAAGTTAATTCAACGCCTTCTAATTTATTACCCAGATCTTCGCTGATAACAGTACCACCGGTTAAGGCAGCAAGGTCATTCAACATTTCTTTTCTTCTATCGCCAAAGCCTGGTGCTTTTACTGCAGCTACTTTAATGGTACCACGTAATTTGTTTACCACCAATGTTGCCAATGCTTCACCATCCAGGTCTTCCGCAATGATCATTAACGGACGACCACTTTGTGCTACCTTTTCCAGTACACTCAGGATATCTTTCATAGCAGAAATCTTTTTATCATAAATAAGGATAAAAGGATTCTGCAATTCAGCTTGCATTTTTTCGCTGTTGGTAACAAAGTATGGAGAAATATATCCCCTGTCGAATTGCATACCTTCTACCACATCTACTGTGGTATCTGTACCTTTTGCTTCTTCAACAGTAATCACCCCTTCTTTACCAACCTTAGCCATTGCCTGTGCAATCAGCTTTCCAATTTCATTATCATTATTGGCAGAAATAGTTGCAACCTGCTCAATCATTTTACTGTTGTTACCAACATCTTTTTTCTGGGCAACCAGGTTTTCAACCACAGCTCTTACCGCTTTGTCTATACCACGCTTCAGATCCATTGGGTTTGCACCGGCAGCTACCATTTTCAAACCTTCGCTGATAATGCTTTGTGCCAATACCGTTGCAGTAGTAGTACCATCACCTGCAATATCTGCAGTTTTAGAAGCTACTTCTTTTACCATTTGTGCGCCCATGTTTTCAATCGGGTCTTCAAGTTCAATTTCCTTTGCAACTGTAACACCATCTTTGGTTACCTGTGGTGCACCAAACTTTTTTTCAATTACCACGTTGCGACCTTTTGGTCCAAGGGTTACTTTAACTGCATTAGCCAAAGTATCCACGCCCTTTTTCATTTTGTTGCGGGCTTCTATATCGAAGAATATCATTTTTGCCATAATACTTAATTTGAAAATTTAAAAATTTGAAAATTCGAAAATGCCGGTAACTGAATGAGTTTAATTTTCACATTGAGCAATTGAGACATTTTCACATTTATTAAACGATTGCCAATATATCGCTCTCTCTCATTATGAGGTACTCAACACCTTCAAAAGTAATTTCAGTACCGGAATATTTACCATACAAAACAGCATCGCCGGATTTTACTGTAACTGGTTCATCTTTTTTACCAGGGCCGGCTGCTATTACAATACCACGCTGTGGTTTTTCTTTTGCAGTATCCGGAATAAAAATGCCTCCTGCAGATTTTTCTTCTGCAGCCGCTGGTTTCACAATCACCCTGTCATGCAAGGGTGTAATGTTTAACTTCTTAGCCATAATAGTGTTGATTTTTTATTTGTTTAAAGTAGATGCCTCGTTTAAATCGGGCAAAGCTTCTATACCAATTTTGTACCAAAAGGTATTACTTGCATACTTGTCAGTTTAACGGGATGATTGTCAGTAAATAGTCAGATAATGGCAGACATTTTTTCATAATACCCTTTATTTTAAAGTTCGCCTTATACTTATCCTTCGCAGAATTTTTTGTCGTTTACGTAAGTGCACTTACTGCTGCCAAATTTTAATCCCTTAAATTTGCCATCCAAATAAAGTTCTTTAGCATGATCAGCAGACGAAATATACGGGTTAAAGTAATGCAAAGCTTATACACCATGGATAGTATGAGCAATGATATAAATACTATAGAGGCAGTACGCCAGTTAAAAAACCAGATTGACCAAAGCCGGAAATTATTTGTTTATCTCGTTTACTTTTTGAGTGAAGTGGCCAGGTATGCAGAAAAAGATGCGCTTAAAAAAGCGTCTAAACATTTACCTACCGAACAGGACCTTAATATTAATACCAAAATTGTTGGCAACCAGTTACTCTGGAAAATTGTGGAAGAGCAAAGTTATATTGCAGCCTGCAATGAAACCAAACCGCAGTTACTGATTGATGAAGAATTGTTGAAGAAAACCTACCAGGCATTGGTACAATCTGAAGAATACAGTGATTATACCGGCTTGCAGAGCCGTGAAAAAAAGGGCGAAAAAGATATACTGGAATTTATTTTTACAGACCTGATGTTGCCAAACGAAAACTTCATCAGCCATGTAGAAGAGCATTTTATTAACTGGGATGATGATGCCGAAATGATGAATATACTGATACTTAACTTTTTACAAAAACCAGCCAGCTACAATTTTAACGAATTTGTTAGTAAAGAGAAATGGGATTTTGCCAAAGGGCTTTTGGAAACAACTATTGAAAAGAAAGAAGTTACGCTGGAATTGCTGAAACCCAAATTAAAAAACTGGGATGCAGACCGTATTGCAGCGCTGGACCTGATTATTATTGAAATGGGTATTTCTGAATTTTTGTTTTTTGAAACCATCCCTACCCGTGTAACCATCAACGAATACATTGACCTGGCAAAAGATTACAGCACGCCGCAAAGCGGGCAGTTTATCAATGGTATTTTAGATAACATTCATAAAGAACTGAGCGCAGAAGGAAAGATTATCAAAAAAACTTTTAAGAACAGCACGCTTTAATTAATGGATAATTTTTTAATGGATAATTCATAATGAACACACGGATGGATGGCTTTTTGCTTTTTGCCTTCGGCTTTAAGCTTTAAAATATAACTTTGCAAAAAATAGCGGATGAAAAAATTTGTTTTGTTCTTAATTACTGTGATAAGTTTTGTTTGCTGTGATGTACGTAGAAAAGATAAAGTGGCAGATGGCACCGCATCCATGGCAGAGATGGCCGCTATGGATAGTACTACCGTACAAATTATTGATACTGTTTACAACTTTGGCACGGTAAGCGAAGGGGAAAAAGTAACCTATAATTTCAGGTTTAAAAACAGTGGCAGTAAACCGTTGATTGTAACCGATACCCATGCAAGTTGTGGTTGTACCGTTCCGGAAAAACCAGAAAAACCAATTATGCCCGGAGAAACCTCTTTTATAAAAGTAGTATTTAACAGTAAAGGTAAGGTTGGGCCTAACCATAAAACGATTACCGTAAATTCAAATGCTTATCCTGCCTTTCCCCAGCTTTTATTGCAAGGAGAAGTAACCGCAGCAAAATAAATAATTTTTTAATTTTTAATAATCAATACACCACACATGCAACTAGTAAGTATTTTTTTAATGATGGATCCGCAGGGAAAAGGCAGCAGCAGTTTTTCTTTAATTTTTATGGGGCTGATGATTTTAGTGTTCTGGATGTTCATGATCCGGCCACAGGCAAAAAAAGCAAAGCAGCAAAAAACATTTATATCCGACCTTAAAAAAGGCGATAAAGTAGTAACCATTGCGGGTATCCATGGTACCATCAATAAAGTAAATGAAGATGGAACCATCAGCCTGGAAGTTAGCCCCGGCAGCTATCTTAAAATTGAAAAAAGTACCATCAGCATGGAAATGACTGCAGCTATCAATAAAACAGTTACAGAAACAAAAGCTTAAATAATTTTTATTGAATACATTTGGCCGGTTGTTTTAAACAACCGGTTTTTTATTTCAATCAAGTCTGTCAACAAGAATGCAGATAAAGACAAGTAACCGCAGGTTTTAATTATTAATTATTAATTTTTTAGAACAATTAATTTTATCTGCAAAACCTTGTTGAGCCTGTGTAGTCTCTGCTTTCTTTTTTTTCTTGATAAAAAAAAGAAACAAAAAAAATCAAGGCCTCATAAAAAAGGCTAAAAATTTGAATACTTGTCTAAAATGATATTAGCTCAAGCCGCAAAATATGACCTGGCTTTTGTGCAACTTACCGGCCAATAGCAAAGCCGAACATTTGTAACATCAATTTCATTTCTTAACGACAAGCATTCAAATTTTCTTAACGTCCGCCCGGCCATCCCCGCCAGAATGAATCTTTCGGGCTGGCATTCGGACGGGCCATTTTTTATGAGGCCGTTAAAGAGTTTGCGGTCAATCTTCATTAACCTGTAATTTTTAATTATTAATTTCTCAATTTAAAATTATCCATTGATTCTAAAAGTTGGCATAACAGGTGGTATTGGAAGCGGTAAAAGTACCGTAGCTAAAGTATTTGAAACATTGGGCATACCTGTTTATTACGCTGATGATGCTGCCAAAAAACTGATGAATGAAGATACTGCGTTAAAAGAAAAACTCGTTCAAACTTTTGGAAAAGAAACCTACACCAACGGAACATTAAACCGGCATTATATTTCTGCATTGGTTTTTAATAATCCCCAACAACTGGCGCTGCTCAACAGCATTGTACACCCTGCTACCATTGCCGATGCAGGCAAATGGATGCAGCAGCAAACGACGCCTTATGCCATTAAAGAAGCGGCACTTATATTTGAAAGTGGCGCAGAAAAATACCTGGATAAAGTGATTGGCGTTTACGCTCCTTCCCCGTTGCGGATACAGCGGGTTATGCAAAGAGATGGCATCAGCGAAGCCGCCGTATTGACCCGGTTAAACAAACAAATGGACGAGGATAAAAAAATGCGTTTATGTGATTATGTAATAAACAACGATG
>JAYUBR010000636.1:0-1511 GCA_043740775.1 Ferruginibacter sp.
CATCAGACATTAAGCAAGTAGTTTATTTATTTCATCCACCAATTCAGCTTTTGTAATCGGAATCCCCATTATTTTATTGTATCCTTTTGCATCTACAAAATATACATCACGGATTATTTTTATCAACTGCCCGTTGTTAATTTCCGGTATTAAAACATGGTCGAAATTTTTAAGAATGTCTCCCAGGTTTTTTGGAAAGGGACGGACATATCTAAGGTGCGCATGCGAAATAGCAACACCATGATCCTGTAATTCTTTACAGGCACTTTTGATAGTGCCATAAGTGCTGCCCCATCCAAGTACCAGCATCTTACCTTTTTCTGCGCCGCTATCTAATTTTTGTTCCGGAATATAATTGGCAATCAGGTCAATCTTTTTCTGCCGGGTTTTTACCATGTGCTGATGATTCTCCGGTTCGTAGTTGATGTTACCGGTAACATCCTGTTTTTCCAAACCACCAACCCTGTGTTCTAATCCTGCCGTTCCAGGTATTGCCCAGGGACGAACTAATTTTTCATTTCTTTTATAAGGTTGAAATTTACCCTTGTCATCCAGGTCGGTTGCAACATTCTGTGAAGCAAAAGATACTTTTATTTCGTGTAGTTCGGCAGCCGTTGGAAATTTCCAGGGCTCCGCCCCATTGGCAATATATCCGTCACTTAGTAAAATAACCGGGGTCATGTGTTGTACACTTATCCTTACGGCTTCGTATGCCGCTGCAAAGCAATCGCTTGGTGTAGACGCTGAAACTATCGGCATCGGGCACTCGCCGTTGCGGCCATAATAAGCCTGCATCAAATCACTTTGTTCTGTCTTGGTTGGTAAGCCGGTACTAGGGCCGCCACGTTGTACATTTATGATAATTAATGGTATTTCAAGCATTACTGCTAAACCCATTGCTTCTGCTTTTAAAGCCATACCAGGACCGCTGGTGGTAGTAACTGCAAGGCTGCCACCATAGCTTGCACCAATGCTTGAAGTGATGGCCGCTATTTCATCTTCGGCCTGGAAAGTTTTTATACCAAAGTTTTTATACTTGCTTAATTCATGTAAAATATCGCTCGCAGGTGTTATGGGGTAGCTGCCCAAAAATAAGGGAAGACCGCTTTTTTGCGAAGCGGCAATGAGGCCATAAGATAAAGCCTGGTTACCCATTATGGAACGGTAAGTTCCGGTATCCATCTTTGCTTTCTCTACTTTGTAACGTGTGGTAAAAGTTTCAGTAGTATCACCGTAATTATAACCAGCCTGTAAAGCCCTTACATTACTTTCAAAAATCTCGGGCTTCTTTCCAAATTTTTCTTTAATAAATTGAATGGTATTATCCATTTCACGGTTATACATCCAATATAAAAATCCCAATACAAACATATTTTTTGCACGGTCCTTTTCTTTCATTCCCATCGTAAATTCCTTCAATGCTTCCCTTGTCATTTTGGTAACATCAATTGTAATCAGCTCATAGCTCTCAAGGCTATGGTCTTCCAGCGGATTAACCCCTTCAGGATAGT
>JAYUBR010000637.1:0-1509 GCA_043740775.1 Ferruginibacter sp.
GGGGGTTACATACTAAGTTTTATAATGCAATTTGTTTTTCTGCCATCATTTTACGCATATTGATTAAACCATAGCGCATGCGGCCTAAAGCTGTGTTGATACTGCATTTGGTAAGATCAGCGATTTCTTTAAAGCTAAGATCTGCATAGTGGCGCATAATGATCACTTCACGCTGGTCTTCAGGTAAAAGGTCAATCATTCTGCGAACCCTGTCATGGCTTTGGTTCTGCATCATGCGGTGTTCTGCACTTGGTTCAGAAAAATTCAGCACTTCAAAAATATCACGGTCGTCGCTGGTTTTAATGCTCGGACTGCGTTTTACTTTTCTGAAATGATCTACGCAAAGATTGTGTGCAATGCGCAGTGCCCAAGGCAAAAATTTTCCCTCATCAGTATATCGTCCGCCTTTCAGCGTATCGATAATACGGATAAACACATCCTGAAACAGGTCTTCTGCCAGGTATTTGTCTTTTACAAGCAAATAAATTGAGGTGTAAATTCGGTCCTTGTAACGTGTTACAAGTGTTGAAAGAGCGTCAGTGTCTCCATCCATGTAAAGATGTACTAACTGCTGGTCGGTTAAATTGATAAGGCATTTCATAAACTTCTACAGTTTTTGTTGGTTTAGGACTTTTGTTTGGAAACCAATAAGAGAGAATTGAGCGTAGAAGTTCTATAGATAGGCGTTCAGGCTTTTCACTTTACTGGATATTGGACTGTGAAAATAGGAAGAAATTTTGAATTGCCAAATTTTTCTTAAATTTTTTTTACATATTTTTTTATAAAAATAATATAATTCATGTACGGTAAAAATAAGCACCTGGATTTTGGCAAGACTTTCACAATATTTACACAGCACAAAAAGAACACACTATTTTTGCAAATCAAATATGACTACTACAAAATCAATCAATAAAAAAAAGGCAATTATTCCTGTAAATAATGCTGACGGAATTTTCATAAAAGGAGCAAGGGTACACAATCTGAAGGATGTAACGGTAACGATACCACGCAATAAACTGGTGGTCGTTACGGGTGTTTCGGGTTCGGGTAAATCTTCCTTAACCATTGATACTTTATTTGCCGAAGGCCAACGGCGTTATGCCGAAAGTCTGAGTGCCTATGCCCGGCAGTTTATGCAGCGCATGAACAAGCCGGATGTGGATTACATAAAAGGTTTATGTCCTGCCATTGCGATAGAACAAAAAGTGATTACCCGTACGCCAAGGAGTACTGTTGGCAGCATGACGGAAATTTACGATTACCTGCGGCTATTGTTTGCAAGAACCGGCAAAACCATTTCGCCCGTTAGCGGGAGTGAAGTAAAAAAAGATGATGTGGCCGATGTGGTAAAAGCCATCAGCAATTTAAAGGAAGGCGATAAAGTATTATTACTGGTGCCTTTTAAACTGCATGCCAACCGGGATGTAAAAGAAGAATTAAATATTCTGATGCAAAAAGGATTTTCAAGAGTGGCTTCTCCAAACCCCTTGAATGGCGGGGCTTTTG
>JAYUBR010000638.1:0-5203 GCA_043740775.1 Ferruginibacter sp.
CCATCATGGAATTCAGGAATGTTTCTTTTGGATACGATGAAGGAAAAGAGATTTTGCACAACATAAATTTCACTCTGCAGCCTGGTAAAACCTATGCCCTGGTTGGCCCAACGGGTGGAGGTAAAACAACGACGGCTTCACTGATAGCAAGATTATACGATCCGGTGAAAGGGCAGGTGCTGCTGGATAATAAAGATATCCGCACTTATCAACCTGCGGAACGTGCCAATAAGATTGGATTTATTTTGCAGGAGCCATTTCTTTTTAGCGGAACTGTAAGAGAAAATATTTTATACAGCAACGAACAGTATCTTAATTTTAGCAACGAACAACTGGAAGAAACCATCAAAGCTGCCGGTCTGCAAAGCCTGTTGAATATTTTTGAAAAAGGATTGGATACAGAAGTAAATTCCGGTGATAGCATCAGCCTTGGGCAGAAACAACTGATTGCTTTTATGCGGGCAGTATTACGTAGCCCGGCCCTGCTGATACTGGATGAAGCCACCGCCAACATTGATACTATCACAGAACAGATACTACAGGATATATTGAACAAACTACCTGCCACTACCACCCGTGTTATCATTGCACACCGCTTAAATACCATTCAAAATGCCGATGAAATATTTTTTGTGAACGCTGGTGAAATAATTCGTGCCGGGTCTTTTGACCATGCGGTAAATATGCTGCTGCACGGGGACAGGCAGAGTTAACCATGTTTCACACAAAGAGCGCTAAGGATACAAAGAAAATAAGGTCTTTTCATACAAAGATTACAACCGATACAAAGTACACAATTTTGGTTCTCTTTGTTTTTCGTTGCGTACTTTGTGTAAAATAAAAATTGCAGTATGAAAAAAATCACCCTCCTTATTTTAAGTATATCCATGTCACTCGCCATGCTGGCGCAAACAGGAAAAGTATATGATAACTTTTCCCTCAAAAGCAAGCTGCTGAACATGGACAGGAAGTATGCCATTTATCTTCCACCCGATTATGAAACATCACAAAGAAGCTATCCTGTATTGTACCTGCTGCAGGGCGGCGGAGATGACCAGACAGGCTGGGTGCAGTTTGGAGAAGTACAGAACATAACAGATAAAGCCATCCGTGAAGGAACGGCCACGCCAATGATTATCGTAATGCCGGATGCCAATACCGGGCGAAGAGGTTATATGAATGATGCCACCAATACCTGGCGCTATGAAGATTTCTTTTTCCAGGAGTTCTTGCCGTTTATTGAAAAAACATATCGGATAAAAGCCGACAAACATTATCGTGCAGTATCTGGTTTATCAATGGGTGGCGATGGAACATTTACCTATGCATTACATCACCCTGAATTGTTTGCTGCGGCTTGCCCTTTAAGTGCAGGAACAGGGTCGGCAAGTCTTGATAGTACAAGAGCAAGATTGAAAAGAGAAAATAATAACATAGCCGATACTGCTATAACAGCATTTTACAAACGGCAAAGTGTTATTGAACTGGTAAACAATATGCCAGACAGTGTAAAGAAATCGGTGCGTTGGTATATTGATTGTGGCGATGATGATTTTTTGTATGAAGGAAATTGCCTGGTGCATATTGCCATGCGTAAAAAAGAAATACCACATGAATTCCGCATTCGCGATGGTGCACACAACTGGACTTATTGGCGTGCGGCTTTGCCGGAAGTGTTGCAGTTTATATCAATGTCTTTTCATCAGTTTTAGCGGAGGCATAATAGATACTGAAAAGAATCAATCAGGAATAAAATAGCTGTGTTTATTTTAAAGACATTTAGAAATGAATGTAACTGCTGTTCAAACAGACCTATCAAGTATTCTTCTATTAAGAAATTTATTTCTGCAGGAAAATAATTTTCAAATAAGATACAATGCTATCCATGAAAGAGGTTGGTCAGACAGTTATATGCTAATGTATAATGAAGAAAAAATAGGCTATGGTACAATCAGGGGAAATCAACAGCGGATTGACAGGGATACTGTTTTCGAGTTTTATATCATTCCTTCTTTCAGAAATATTTCTTCACTCGCTTTTTCAGCATTACTGCATGCTTCCAACGCGTCTTTTATTGAACGCCAGAGCAACGATCTGTTGTTAACATCTTTACTTTATGAATACGCAGATAACATCCACTCAGAAGTTATATTATTTGAAGACCACGCAAAATCAAGTTGGAGCATTGATAAAATTATTTTTAGAAGGCGAAATTACAATGATGTTGTGTTTGAACGCAGGTATGTACCGAGCCCACAGCTCTCAATATAAAGTTTGTTACAGTACAACGGATTGAAATCCGTTGTTACAAAACAGAACCGAGCCTACGGCTCTGCAGTAAGCTTATAAAGTAGTCGCAGCCTGTGGTTTTTATTGAATTTGTACCAGAGACAGTTGGATAACCAGCCGCTGAGTTAAATTTCCCCCTTACTGTGCAAAAGGTTTGCAGCAGTCATATACGTGTTATGATATTTTCAAATGGTATGCTTGTTGAGGTGCATACTTTAAAACTTTCCTGGCAACAATCAAAAGAGATGTTCAGAAACGTAACCGTTAACACATAACTTTTCCTTAATCTTCTGTTGATACCTTGTTTACCTTGGGGTGGTTTCTTTGTAAAACCTCTTTTATGAAAGCAATCTATTGCATTTGTATTTTCCTAACCCTTACCAGTATAACCCACGCACAGCCTGCGGCGCAGAATGTTTTTGTAATTACCATTGATGGAACCAGATGGCAGGAAATATTTAAAGGTGCAGATGAAGCGTTGTTGCGGAACATCAATTATGTAAAGGATACCACGTTGATGCTGCAGCAATACAGTCATCCTGACCGGGAAGAAAGAAGGCGCAGGCTGATGCCATTTTTTTGGTCGGTACTGGCACAGCAGGGACAGTTGATGGGCAACCGCGATTTTAAAAATGATGTAAATGTCGCCAACCTCTATAAAATTTCTTATCCCGGCTACAGTGAAATATTTACCGGCTATGCAGACAAACTTTTTATACCCAACCTGGCAGTAAACAATCCAAGAAGCAATGTATTGCAATGGCTCAACAACGAACCGGTTTACAAACGAAAGGTTGCTGCATTTTGTTCGTGGCGTGTACTGCCTTTTATACTTGATGAAAAAGATGGAACCCTTGAGGTGAACGGCGGTTATGAAGCACTGTATGAAAAAGACAGCACCAGTACATTGATAAATGGCGTTCAGCAAAATGTATATAACCAGGGTAATACCAGGCACGATCTGCTGACTTTTGAATGTGCCAAAAATTACATGCAAAAAAATCATCCCAAAGTATTGTACCTGGGGCTGGGCGAAACAGATGAATTTGCACATGAAGGCGACTACGATACTTATTTGCAAAAGATACACCAGGCAGATGCGATGATTGCTGAACTGTGGTATGCCGTACAAACTGATCCCTTCTATAAAAACAATACCACCTTCATCATCACTACCGATCATGGCCGTGGCAGCAAATGCAATAACTGGACAATACATGGTTTTTGGGTAAAGGGCTCAGGGCAAACCTGGCTGGCCATGCTGGGCGCAGGCGTTTCACCTGAGGGAGAAGTAAAACAAAAACAGCAGGTGTATTAAAAGCAAATAGCTGCCACTGTTGCAGCTTTGCTGGGGCTGCAGTATAAAGCAAATCATCGGGTGGCAAAGGCAATACCTGTTTATGGGAAAGAGGCGGTAAGTGAAATGGCGGTAGCGGTTAAGAGCAAGTAGGTGCTGCAATAAATGCCATATTTTTTATCATGCAAACTTTTATAAAAACACAGGCGGCACTGAGCTGGTTCGCTGGCCGATTTTTTACTAACAATTTTATTGGTAGAATATTTTCATTGCTGGTATGGAGCCTGCAATGCAGCGGGTGATATTGCCGGTGCTGTAGCACAATTTATGCTTTCATATTACTGGGTGTTTACGGCCGAGCCGGAACAAAAAATTCCTTCGCAGCTTATAACATTTCTTGCAATGTGGCTGGGCAATATAGCCCTTGCTGCGTTGGGAATATATTTGCTTACACATTATTTTCACCTGCATTACCTGCTTTCCAAACTCATTGTTTCTGCGCTGCTTGGGCTTAGTTATACTTACCTGGTATCTAAAAAGTTTGTGTTTGCATAATAATTTTACAGGTGTCTCGAATATCTTCTTTTCGTAAAGATTTTTCTAAAATAATTTTCCTTTTGTGTCTTAAATCAACAATTAAAAAATAGTTTTTCATAGGCTTGGTATCTATAACTACAATGAATTATCTTATCACAAAATCGAAGCAAAGAAAATACAACATCCGACGTAATACAATGACAAAAATTTACACAATTTTATTCGGTTTATTAATTCAAACACTCAACCTTTTTTCACAGGAAGAAAATTGGGATGTTTATTTAGCGCAATATCAAAAAGGCGTTGGTTCAACACTAATTAATATGTCATTAAAAGGCAGTGCACCAATGAAAGAGTTTATCTATTTATTGAAGATCGGAGTAAATGTAATTGATTGTACTTCGGAAGGACTTCCTTCAAAGGGGGAGTTTAAAATGCTGTATAAAATTTCTGACAAAATAAAATTTATTGTTGATTCAATATCTAAAAATAAAGCAGCAGGAACTTTCTCTTATCAATGCGAAAGAACCGATTATTATTATTTAACCGACACTACCGGAATGCTTGAGCTTATAGAGTCTGCATTCTTCGCCAATTTTCCGGGCTATAAGCACACAATAACCATTCGAAAAGACCAGAACTGGGAAGCTTACTTAACATTTTTATACCCTAACCAGGAAAGCTATGAATACATGACGAATGAAAAAGTCGTTCTTAATTTAACGAAAGAAGGTGATGATTTAACTATGCCAAGACAGGTAGATCATTGGGTATATTTTAAAACTGAGGTTGATAGGAATGCCTTTATTTCATTTGCATTAAATGAAAAATTTAAAGTTGAAAGTAAAAATTTTCTGAAAGACGGGCACTTGAAATATCAGCTTAAGATTTCCAGAACAGACAATGTTGATATGAAATCAATCACCGCAATTACTATGCAACTAAGAAAAAAGGCTAAAGAGCTAAACGGAGAGTATGACGGCTGGGAAACATTTGTAATGAAAGGGAAGTAATCGACAAGGAAATTCTAACAACAGTGAATAACATTAAGGCTGAACAGGACGAGCCACAAACAAATTT
>JAYUBR010000639.1:0-1505 GCA_043740775.1 Ferruginibacter sp.
GCATGACAGGGGCACCATTTTTGGATTAAAAACAAATGGCCGCACAGAAAGTATTTTAATGAGCCTGCCTCCTACCGTTCGGTTTGACTACAATTACCAGCCAACACCGGGCAGTGAAGAAGACAAATTATTACAAGCCTGTTTACATCCGGTTGAGTGGATCAGCTCACCGACTGATATTGATGAAGATGACTGGTCAAAAAAAGTAAATACCTGTTAACTTTTTAAAACACTGCAGCACTTAAAATATTAAAATCATACCATTATGTTTTTACAACGAAGGAATAGAATACTTAGAGCGAACCCATCCATCAGAAGTTTGGTCTCCGAAACTACTTTAAAGCCTTCTGATTTTATTGCGCCGTTGTTTATTGATGAAGGAGAAAATGTAGCATTTGAAATCCCTTCTATGCCGGGCTATTACCGGTATTCAATTGATGGCACCATTAAAGAAGTAAAGCAATTGTGGAGCATGGGTATTAAAAGTGTTTTGCTGTTTGTAAAAGCTGCCGACGAAACAAAAGACAATACCGGCAAAGAAGCGTGGAACCCGGACGGGCTGATGCAACGCACCATCAAAGCCATAAAAAACGCCCTGCCCGAAATGATTGTGATGACCGATGTGGCACTGGACCCCTACTCTGTTTACGGGCATGATGGCATTGTTGAAAACGGAGAAATCGTAAATGACCCAACAGTAGAAGCCCTGGTAAAAATGAGCTTGAGCCATGTTACAGCGGGTGCCGACATTGTTGCTCCGAGCGATATGATGGATGGAAGAATTGGCGCTATCCGTGAAGCGTTGGAACAAAACAATTATATCAAAACCGGCATCATGGCCTACAGCGCCAAATATGCTTCCTGCTTTTATGGTCCCTTCAGGGATGCCCTTGATTCAGCCCCTGGATTTGGCGACAAAAAAACTTACCAGATGGATTATGGCAACCGCATTGAAGCCATCAAGGAAACATTGATGGACATTGAAGAAGGTGCCGACATTGTAATGGTAAAACCAGCCATGGCCTACCTCGATATTATCCGTGAAGTAAAAAATGCAGTAGAAGTTCCTGTGAGTGCCTACCATGTAAGCGGCGAATACGCCATGATAAAAGCCGCTGCTAAAATGGGCTGGTTAAATGAAGACAAAGCCGTGCTGGAATGTTTAACTTCTATTAAAAGAGCGGGCGCTGATTTGATTGCAACTTACTTTGCAAAAGATGCGGTGAGGTTGTTGTCGTAAAGACTTAATAGTGTTCTTAGTGTCATGCCAACTTAATTATGCCGTATATATTTATTAGCTTTATCTTCCAAAAAACCTCATGATAAAGTATAAAGTAACCTTGACAGAGGAAGAGCGTTCACAACTGTTATTAATTTATCAATAGGGTAATCATAAATCACAACAATATTGTACTGCCTGAATATTGTTGAATTGTGATGATGGACATTTCGGCAAAAAGATAATTAGTCATCCCTCAAAAAGTCTCTAAAGCCTGTTAGACAAG
>JAYUBR010000640.1:0-1504 GCA_043740775.1 Ferruginibacter sp.
CTTTTGCCTACCTTGGCGGGTATTATAATTATCGTCCTGCATACGGTTATGGCAATCATTATAATTATTATCCTTCTTACCGGTACCGGCCAATTTACAAGTCGTATGGCTATTCGCATTTTGGCCCTGCATTTGGCTTCAGGTTAAGCATTCTGCTATTTGGTTTTAGCCCTTTTTTTATTGGCAACAATCCTTACTATTATTATGATGGTATTTATTATCGTTCCTACAGCAATGGCGGGTACGAAGTAGCTGCTCCGCCATTGGGTACAACGGTTAAGCATTTACCATCCGGAGCAAAAGCTACTGTAATCAACAGGCAAAAATATTACGAACAGGGAGGCACTTATCACCAGGAAGAGCTTACTGCAAAAAATAAATTGCAGTATGTGGTAGTTGGTAGCGATGGGGTGGTAAATACCATAGAACCGGATCAACACGAGGCTGTTCCGCAAGATCAGAATAATGATCCGAATGATTACGCACCTCCTGCCGGCAATACGCCAGATTCATCTGCCCAACAAGCCGGTAAGGTTAACACAGTTACCTGCCAATAGCAAGGTAGCTACCATCAACCAGCAAAAGTTTTATATCGCACCTTCCGATGTTTATTACCAGGAAACAACAGATGCCAATAACAATGTGAGTTAAGAAGCCATTGGCAATGAAGAATCTTCACCAGACAATAATGCCGTTCTTTAGACTGATAAAAATTCTTTAAAAAGCAGGCCTGAAAGCCTGCTTTTTTTCGTTATTACAATTGCGAAAAACAATCTGGAGCGTACATAAAAGATAATTTTTTAAGAAGGTTTATAACTATCACGATAAAACCTTTATGTATTTAATTATCTTCTTAAAATTACTTATCAATCCCGGCGAATACCAGGATTAATAAGTGTATTCAAATTATAAGCTTGCTACCAATTCTTTTTCAACTTCTACGCTGGTAGCAGGATTTATTTTATAAGTAATTACTTTTTTGGTGCTTACATTTTTAATAGATACCTGTAAAACATCTTCTTCAGATCCGTTGTTTACAAATTGAAATTTACGTACCAGTTCCCTGCCTTTTATTTTTTCTGTATAAATTACATCGGTACTTTCTGTAACGGTAATTTCATATTCTTCTACCTTTTCGTTGGTAAAAGACAATTGAAAAACAGGAACGCTGTTGATTGTTCCAACATATTTTACAGATACAGGAAAAGTTTCTGTTGCGTGTGCAACGGCAGTAAATGCTACACTGAATAAAGCTACCAGTGCAGTTGCAAAAATGCGTAAAGCGTTGTTTGAATTTTTCATGATGAGTGTTTTTTTTAGTTTAATAAATAATTAAATGATATTTAATTTTCATTAACAGCGGCGATCGTGGAAAATATGTAGGTACTGATTTTTCTTCGTACGGCAGGCAATGTCGGGTGATAGTAGTGAGGCTTTTGTTTCGCCTTACGGATTGTATTGATGGAGTAAAGATATACCGGCTTTTTTAATGATGCAAGCCAAC
>JAYUBR010000641.1:0-40892 GCA_043740775.1 Ferruginibacter sp.
TAAGCAAAAAGTTACCAGGAACTTTAACAGGTATAATAAAAAGCTATTTTTTTTAAGAACCATATTAATAAATAAGTGAACAAAAATACAGATTCAAACCATTCATAATTATTGTGTACCAGATATAACATCCTTCTTTTCAATCCCTGTAGACAAATACCTGATCAGCCACGGAAAAACGAATTTAATCAATACAAAAAAAGTTACCTGTGTGGCAAATAAGCGTCCCAAAATATAAGTACTGTCCATCTCCAGTGCGCTAAACTCCATAAAAAAGGCGCAGGCGGCACAGTAATTAAATAGCAAATTTTTTGAAGCCTTTTTTAACACATAAAAGTACATTTTGCCATATAAAAAAAGTTAGCTTGTAGTTTAAAATGGTTGATTGAATGGAAACATTAATCGATAAACTTTGATGGTATTTTTTTTTAAAAAATCTATTTTGTTTAAATTCCTTCATCTCATCCCCAGCCACACCAATAAGCACTTTCAAATATTTACTGCAATATAAATTTTTGAACAGCTGTACCACTAACTTTTTCCGTTTTTAAGAAATAAATACCCTTTGGCTGATTACTAATATCTAAATCGATGGGTAAATACCAACTATAAACTTCTTTTACCAATACAATCTGGCCTGTTGAATTGGATACAGTAATTTTTAAAGCTCCGAAATATCCATTCATTGAAATCATCATCTTTCCCGAAGATGGGTTTGGATATAGAATAAATGGATTATTGTCTGTAAATTTTACAGCCCGGGTATCTGAAAAACATTCCCCCGCTCCTTTTGGCTTTATTAATACCCGATAATGGTATTCAATACCTGATTGTAAATTATCCACGAATGAATACAAAGAATCGGCGGTAACCGCAGTTTTATAGATGGTTACAAAACGAAAATTCTCCAGGGATCGCTGTAATTCGTAATGATCAATATTTTGCTGTTCTGAAATATTCCATTTTAATTTTACCTGCCGCTTATTAATAACAGTTGTATCAAAAGTATAATCAATCCTTATTTTATTTTGCAGGCAGGGGTTTCTGCAGGTATTTACAGATAATACTTTGTTGCGTCTAACCAGGGCAGCGGCTTGTTCGTAGGTTGGCCTTTGTAAAAAGCAGGTGATGGGAGATGTCATACCGGCACCCAGGGCTGCAACCTGTTTACCTTCAGTAGTATTTGCCAGGTCGTAATTGCCATTTCCAGGATCAGCAAAAATTGCTTTTAACCCCCTCGGGTCATTTCTTAAATCGAAAAATAAACTATTCTGGTCCTGTCCTGATTGTCTTTTCCATTCTTCAAAACTTTGGATGGCTGGGCTCCCCCCGTTTGTAGCAGCATTGGTAGTTAGCCATAAAATTTTATTTCCCCTTAGTAAAATATATACGTTGTTGTTCCAGCGATCTTTTGACGTAGCAATGCCTTTACCGCTATTGATGCTGGCTGCAATTAATGATTTCGTTGGTTCAATATCACAAATAAAAATATTGCCGGTTGCAACAGTTTTACTGGTATCTCCTCCTCCACCAAAAACAAAAGCCCCTCCGCTTGCGCCGGAATTAACTACATGAATGATTGAATTGGTAAGCGTTAAATTAGTATTGCTCTGCATAAAAATACCCGTTGTAAAATCCGTTCCTTTGGTTTTTATAAACACATTTTTAACAGAGGCAACAACAGGAAACTTGGGGCTATAGGCAATACCAAAACTCACTTCTTTAAAATAGGAATTACCGATAGCTGCATAGGTAGCATTACCGTAGTTATACCCCGTTTTATACTGGTCGGTATAAAGGTTATTGATGATTACGCTGTCATTGTTAAAAGTGTACATAAAACCATTGGCATCTGCACTATCCGCAAAAGCCAGTACATTGTCTATTTCAACTGCCCCGTAATTTGTACCATAGCTTGTATGAGTGTATACGGGTTCCGGTATATCAAAGAACATAGAATTTTTAATGGCGCAATGTCTTCTCAAACCTTCCTGATCGTAGAAAACCACTGCAAATTCATTGGTATTTTTAGGCCCTGGTAAAAAGAGCGAATGATTAATGGTTCCACTTCTTACTACCAGATGATGGATGGCTGCACCTGGTCCAAATATCATTTTATTGTAGTAGCTATTGGCGCCGGAAGGTATCATTCCATTACCTGCCCCAAAACCCCTGATCCATAAATTTTCAAAGTGATTGTCCGGCTGATAAGTACTGTTCACCGCCCAATCTCTTACAGTTACCTCGTACCGGTATTTCGAATTTACATTGGGAGAACTTCCATCACTGGTATGAATATAAACTGGTGCGGGATTTTCCACAGTGTTAACAGGTATATAAAAAGAACCCGCCGTATTTTCTACAGCTGTTATACCGGGTAAAAATTTCAATAATTTTCTTGCCGTAAATGGAGCTGTTTTTTCGAGTGTTTTATCAATTTCCAAAACATACATAAAACTATAACTACCAATACCATTGATACCATAACCTGTAAAACCTGTATACGGAATATCCTGTTTAAAAGTAAAAAAGGTACCTGGCTGCAATACCCATCCTGTGGCAAATTCCCTGGAGCCATTTAAAATGGCAAATTCATTTTGGCCTAAATTATCCGTAAATGTATTTAACTGAACGGGGCAGGGAGGCAGAAGGTTTTGTTCAAAAATATCTCCGCTTTTTAGTGCTATTTTAACACGCCCCTTAGCTGCATAGACGTTTCCAAGCAATGGAGCTATACCTGCCAGCGTCTTTTTGGGTAATAGCACAGAGGTGCCTGCATTATTATCATTGCCTTTGTTACTGATATAAAAATCAACATCCTGTTGAGCAAAAGAAATTACTGGTAATGTCCACAACAGAACAACAACCTGCAGAAAAAATAAATTGATCCTTGTAAAATATAACATTAATAGGTTGATTCTTTTAATTAACCCCCACCTCCCTGGCCAAAAACATTTCATCGTATTGCGCTTTTAACTTTTCCAGATCAAGGTGCCTTAATGCATAGGCGTTAGCACCCCTATTCCAGTTTGCAAATTCTGCTGCAGGCATGGCTGCAAAAAAAACAATCGCCTTTGCTATTTCCGTTACAGTTCCACTGCCACATTAAAGCCTGCCTGGTGTTGAAACAATTCGTTGAAAGGTGTATGATGACTTGTAATTACCGGCTTACCGGCTGAGAGTGCCTCAAAAATAGCATGACCAAAATTTTCGCTTTTACTGGTCAAAATAAAAACCTCCGATGCTCTAAGTGTTGCTGCTATTTTTTCCGGTAGCACATCCCCATGATACTGAACTTTTATATGTGGGGGCAGCAATTTTATAACCGACAGGCATTGCTGCCAATAGCCATCATCTTTTACCGGACCGTAAAGATCATAGTGTACGGTGCACCTGCAGTATTGCAATGCATCCAGTACCACTGCAATATTTTTCATTGGGCTAATCAATGCTATGGAAACTAAATTTACTGTACCAGCTCTTTTTTCTGTTGCCTGCTGCAATGAAAATACCCTTGGAAAATTACCTGCAACATATACTTTTACGGCCTCCCCAAATACCTGTTGAATGAATGCCTGCTCCTGAATATCGGTTGCATGAAAATAATGATGCCGGTGCAGGCCGGCAGACTTCCAGATTGCCAGGTATATTTTTTTCTTGAATGACTTTTGCGACAAGGCCCCTGTATGCAACATTCCCGCACAGAAACGATCTTAGCCCGGGCCTTTCCAAATAATAAAGGTACCAGGTTAAAATACCACGAATAAATACCAATGATAAAAAGCACATCTGCCCGGGTATTATTAATCTCCTTTTTTATAACTTTTACCGACCGGGAATTCTTTGAAGCATACCACACCTGGTGCAGTCGTTGTAGTTTACCCATTCATCAAAAGCCACCCCTTTATTTATAGTACCATCCAGGGCAGTATTAGCGCAAAATATTTTAAAATGGGTACCAGGCCTGTGGTATTGTGCCACCAGGTTGGCGATAGATTGCACCGGACCCCCTGCTTTGTATGCGGGATGAAACCAATCAATACAAATAAAAATAGTATTCATAGTAAAATCAAAACTGCTTACACCAATTCCTGACCTGCTGAATGGACAGATGAAAAGTTATCCTTCTTTGCACCTCCAACCGACAAATATTTAATCAACCAGGGAAAGAAGAATTTAATCAAAACAAAAAAAGTAATCAGGGTCGCAAACAAGCGTCCTAAAATATAAGTACTGTCCATTTCCAGTGCGCTAAACTCCATAAAAAAGGCGCAGGCGGCGCAGTAATTAAATACCAAATTTTTTGAAGCCTTTTTTAACACATAAAAGTATATTTTACCATATAAAAATCCCAGCAACAGTAAAATAAACATCATCCCAATTAAGCCCAGATCAATAAAACAGTCTGCAAAATAACCCAGGCTAAAGGATACGCCCTGCTCCTTTCCCAAATAGCGCAGGCCCGTATATTTTCTTACTTTTGCCGTTGCATCATACATGGGTTTGTCGGGGTTTAAAAACCGGGGGGTAGTGGCAAAACTAAGGCTGGTTAACCAGTTGTCGCCATATTCAAATGGCAATACAGAAGGCATTCTATCAATGGTTTTAGCAAAGTGGTAGGTGTACTGTAACCTATCTAACATTTGTAAAACGCTGCCATCTAATTTTTCATTATTTACCTCGCTGGATAAATCATACAATTTATTAAAAGCAGCATCCGATTCTACTCCAACTACCTGTTGTGTGCTTCCGGAATTTAAAAAGGATCGGTATTCACCTTTTACATTCGTCCAGATTAAACCAAAGAGTCCTAAAAGCACCCCAATAATAATAACCCCAAAAACCTGTTTAAAACTCAATTTATCCACCAGGGTAAGTACTAAAACTGCCAGGTAAAAAATTACCGTTTTAAAATCTGAAAAAAAGCTTAAAAACCCTGATAAGAATTCAAATACCACAAACACGTAAAATATCTTTTTATTCTCATTTTTTAAAAAACACTGAAAGCCAAACAACAGAAATAATATCCATTTTATTTTTACCAGGCTAAAAATAACCTGGGTAAGGCCACCAAACAAAAATGCCACTGCACCTAATGAAGAAGTAGCAAAATAGGCAATAATGTAAGCATACATCACCTTCTCTGAAGAGAACTTATCTACATATCCCTTTAAAGTAAACCTGGTTTGAGCGGGCAGCTTATTTTGAAAATAAAGTATCGGTGCCATCAAAAAAACCAGGCCTATTGAACAGGCTATGATGGCCGTTGCCTGGGAAGGTGATCTGTAATTGATATCCTTCTCTAAATAATTGGCTAACCATACTGCTGCAGTAATATTTATAAAATGCTGTGCCGCTATTAAAGAAAAAACTGCCGGTTTAAATGGTTGTTGTAAATTATAGAAGATAATATACAAAACAGCCAGTGGTAAAAATAGATAAATCCCATTATTGAAAAGCAACATGCTCAATAATATTACAATCAACAAAAACTTTGACTGTTCATCAATTTTTATATGCGTCATTTATTTTTTGAAGTTTTAGTCAACCTTTTATAAAAGTGAACACCTTGATGATTTACAATACACAGATATTTTATATTTACTAACCACATCATAAGTCTTATTCAATTCCTTTGTCCACATAAGGTGTCTTTTTTAAAAATATTCTGTTTTTTGCATAATAAAAAGTAAGGAAAATTATGTTATCAAATTGATGTAACCTGATTAAAAAGGTCAATCCTGTTTTAAACCTGCCATGGATAAATTCTTTTAACATTAAGGTATAGTAAAACAATAATTTGTGATTGCGTAATAATTTCCACCCTTCTTTTTTTTGAATTTCGTTTACATACGATAACAGAATATGATACACCTGAATATCCTCTTTTAAATGATATATGAAATATTTTTTCTGGCCGCTCAACTGTCCTTCATGATTTCTTAACTGTACTAAGGATTTATTAATAAAACCTACGGGGTAATCCTTCGTCAGCCTGACCCACATTTCAAAATCACCACTTATTTTCATTTGTTCATTAAACAAACCCACTTTGTTCAAAGCAGATTTATTCAATGCCACATTGGCGATATTACCGGCAATTGAACCTGTAAAAAAAGCAATGCGGGCATGTAGGATTGATGAGACGATTTCCGGTGTATCATCCCTTTGATCAATATTTAAACTATTTCCCGAAGCATCAATATAATCTCTTCCAGTATAACTGAAACCTATTTCCGGATGCAGGCCATGAAAAGCAACTATTGCCCCAATACAATTTGGATACAGCACATCATCCTGTGACCAAAGTTTTATAATACTACCTCTACTTTTTTTAATTAAAAAATTAAGGTTGTAAAACAGGCCCCTGTTTTGTTCATTGCGAAAAAGGGTTACCCGTTCGTCATCCAATGATTGAAGCCATTCCCAACTTTCATCTGTAGAGCAATCATCCACTATAAGGAATTCAAAATCAGTAAAATCCTGTTGCAGGATAGAATCAACGGATTGTTGCAGGTATTTCATGCCATTGTAAACAGGTAGTATAACAGAGATGAGGGGCATGTTGGTTTGTTGTATTGTTGATCTGATGACTATCGGATTATTGGATTGTTTTCAGCCCTTGCCTCCTTAGGAATATATTTGATTATGTGGGATTGAATACGATCCACTCCCATGAGCGCCGTACCTCACCCCCAGCCCCACTCTTGAAGGCATTGGGATTTTCGACTTAAAGAGTGGGTGGGTTGAAATTCCCATAAGCGACGTTGTTGTGTCTCCTTACCAACAACCAAAGCTTGCCCGGTTTAAATTTCGCTCTGGCTGAGTGCAATTTATCTTGACTGAATGATAGAATGTTAGTTGTTCCGCCTTTTGCTTCTTGCTTATCACAGCTCCATCACCGTTGCTTCAATTGCTTTGGCAATATGGCTAAGTGTAAAGGATAGAATCTTTTCACCGGATTGCCTGCCCATTTTCTTAAGCCTGGTTTTGTCGTTCAATGCCAATTCGATGAATGTCATGAAATCCTGGTCATCCTTTGGATCAATGACTAATCCGTTGATGCCTGGTTCTATAAGATCGGCTGTGCCACCCACTTTATTGGTAGCAGCGATGGCTCTTCCGGAAGCCATGGCTTCGTTTAGCGCCATACCCCAGGTTTCACCCGGGCCGTTGGAAGGTAAAACAAACAGGTCAGCAACCCTGTAGATCACCGGCATGAGCTGCTGGTTTTGAAAATCCATTAGTAAAATCCTGGGATCATTTGCTGCCGCAGCCTGTATAGCTGGCAACAGTACACCTGATCCTACAAATAATATTTTCAATCGCTTGTCCTGAATAGTTTTTAAAAGCTGTAAGTGGTAAAGGGGATTTTTCTTTGCTTCAAACTTACCGGCAAATAGCAGCAGTATGTCTGCTTCGGCTACACCCAATGTTTGCCTGATGGATGAGGCCTGGGCTTCATATAAGTCGTTGGGCTCAGCAAAACGCTCATTGTCTGTTGCATGAGGGGCATACACCAGTTGGGATGCTTTTAACCCATGCGCCAAAAAATAGTTCCTGTTGTTTTCACCTACATAAAAAGCAACATCTACATGGCGATATACCCATTTCAAAAACAACCTCCGCAATACTTGTTTTATACCTCTCTTTTCATCCAGCAAGGTAGAGTCTCCCCTGAAAAGAACCGGTATTTTACCGTGAAAATAGCGCAGGCATTTTAGATGACTTTGAAAAGCCCAGCCAAATACCAGCACCGCATCCGCTCCCCAATTTTTGATTGCAGAATTTAGGGTAGGATTAATGATACCCTTGAAATGGTGACTGCCCGGATTGGGTGAAAGGTTTTCTACAAAGCAATGCTCATAGCCTTCCAGTAAGGGAATGTCCCATTCAATCTGCCGGCCAAAGCCTGGATCCTGCTTATTTACCATTACACCCTTACCCCAGGTATAAAAAACTTTGATGGCAATCACTCCATTTTGTGCAAGTAATTTAAACAGGGGGGCATTGTATTGAATGGGATGGGTGCTAACAATGGCCAGTTTTTTCAATGCTAAAATTTTATACTTCTTGTTTTAAAACTTACCGTTATAATAACTGTAAAGAGACAATGCACCAATCGCCAGGCCCAGTAAGATTCTTATAATTTTTGCCAGGTTTGTTTTTTCATAAGGTGCAAACATCAGGATAAAAAAAGGAATCGCCTGCCCGACGTATCGGCTTGAAAACTGGGTGGTGACTTTTATAGTGGAAAAGACGATGAACAATGAGATCATGCCAATCAATACATAAACACTGTCATCTTTCCGGAGCCATAACTGGTAGACTGTTGAAACAAGAAACCAGAGCGCAACGGATGCCAGTAAACCTGGCATAATATTACCATAATGCACAAATAATCCAGCCGGAAGCAATTTTGCCATTGTATCATGAAGCGGTGCAAATTCAAAAATGCCAAAATAAACATTGATGAGGACAAGTACAACGCTGATTGCCGCAAAGCTGGTGAGTACGTTTTTTTTAAACAGGAACCAGGAAGGCGCTAAAATGAGGGCTATGACGCCGCTGTAAGAACAAGCTAAAATTCCATACCATAAATTGACGGCAATTTTGTTTGCACCTACGGCCTCGGTCCCGAGCGGTGGCGTAAGTGTACCCCAAAGATTAAATACGTACAATGGCAAGGGAAGTGCTGTCATAACAAAAACGAAAAATAAAATAAGCAACTGTTTTGTAGTGAATGATGATATGCTGTTGGGCGATAAGCCCGTTTTACTCTTTTGAAGAAGGTTAATTCCGAACCAACACAGCATAGCAATTATTGCCATCAGGTAAAATGAACGGCCCATCACTGAGAAAGAAAAGAATATGCCCGCGGCAGCAACCCACCCGGGCCTGTTACGGAATTTTATATCGGACAAAATTCCCTTCAGAAAAAAGAAAAAGCCTATAGAGCCACAAGCCATGGTTGGAACTTCGGTCAACCCCAATCCGCAAAAAACCCAAACGAAAGGAATTGCGATAAAGTTCAAGGTAAGGATCAACGGATCCTTATAACCAAGCAACCGGGCATTGAAATAAATGGAGGCAAGTAATACCAGCAGAAGTGAATAATTTGCCAGCCTGACTGTCATGATATCAAATGGCTGTATGTAAAAGAAACAATGGTGATACACTCCATATGCAGGGCCTGCGGACCCTTTGATATTGAGTAAAAACTGGTTAGACAATCCGTACTTCTCCAATAAGAATATGTTAGGCACGAAGTTGAACTCATCGTACAACAGGTTGCCCTTGCCTGTTAGTATAAAGATCAGTATCAAAACGAGACCAGCGGAAGCCAGCAGAATATTGGTTACTCTCAATGAGTTGAATTTTATCATGCGTTTGGTTTAAACAGGTTCCAGGTATAGATTTTCCGTTTGGATAAAAAGTACAGCACAGAAACCTTTAACACCCCCAGACCATATACAATGCTTCGTTGCAAATTAATTGATGACGCTTCTTCAAAATATTTTGTAGGGCAGGTAATTTCACCAATTTCAAATCCGCCATTGAAAATCTGTGCTACCACCTGGTTGTCAAAAATAAAATCATCTGAATTTAATCCATACTGTATTGAACACAATACCTCCGAAGAGAAAGCCCGGTAACCAGTGTGATACTCCGAAAGCTTTTGCCCCATCAGGATATTCTGAATAAGCGTTAAAAACCTGTTTGCAAAATATTTGTATAAAGGCATCCCCCCTTTAAGCGCACCTGAGCCCAATATTCTTGATGCAAAAACAACCGGGTACAATCCTTCGGCGATAATGGATGACATTGCAACGATCAGCTTTGGCGTGTACTGGTAATCGGGATGTAACATGATAATGATGTCTGCCTTCAATTCCATTGCCTTGTCGTAACAGGATTTTTGATTTGCTCCATAACCTTTATTCTTGTCATGAATAATCACATGCTGTATTCCAAGCTCATGAGTCAATTTTACCGTATCATCTGTACTGTTGTCATCGCACAAAATAACTTCATCAACAATTTCCATCGGGATTTCGTCAAATGTTTTTTTTAATGTTTTCGCTGCATTGAATGCCGGCAAAATCACTACAACCTTTTTATTCTTAACCATTTAATTGTTATATTTTTTATACGCCTAAATACTAACATCCTTACAAAAGGAGATCATTTCATTCCATTTATTTTTTCAGGTTTATTTGGTTTTGCATTTTATGTTTTGGCATCCAATTGATTTGTCCTTATGATGATGGCACGATATTTAAATTCAAGAGCCTTTTTTTCTATGAGGTGCCATGACAGCATTCCAAACAGAATAGAGATCGGTAATGATATTGCCATCAATTGCAGATATTTCAAACTAAAAAAATACATCAATGTTTGCTGTATAGGAAAGCTATAGATATAAACTCCATAAGAAATGTCGCCAAACCGATCTGATAAGGAATGAATGTACCTGGTTGATGAAACACCAGCCAATATGACAAGCAGCGGTAATAAAATAAACTGCCCATAATAGAAGATGTTGCAATAAAAGGACAGGCAAAAAGCAACACATACAGCGAGGAAAAAGAAAGTTTTATTTGAACTATTTTCAAGACGAAGGACCGCCAATATAGATCCTCCAATAAAAAACAAACCGAGATACAATGATTTGGAGTTACCTAAGGCGATACCCCCGGCACCTAAATTTTGGAACAAAAAATATTTAAAAACCAATAGAAATATAAAAATGCAAGTTAATATTTTTTTTAGAAAACATTTCCTTTTACGAAAAAAAAACAGTAGGGAGATTAAAATGTAAAATGAAAATTCATACCGGATGGTCCATAACGAGCCATTTATCGCAGCCCCTTTTAGCACTCCGTTGATATCAAACTGAAGGTTATAAAGTGACAGATTATTTGGCAAATAACACCACATAGAATAATTTTTAAAATAATTACCCCATTTATTATCGTATACAAAATATCCTAAACAAACAGTAAGTACGAGTACGAAGATAAGCCCTGGAAAAAGTCGCAAAAATCTTTTTTTGAAATAGCTTGCCAGGGAACTGCTTCTCAGCATGCTTTGAAAGATTAAATATCCGCTGATAATAAAAAACCCTGCAACTCCCAAGTAAGAAAAAGAAGTTTGGCCACCGGTAAGCTGAGCAATTAAATCATTTTCATCGATGCCTGATAAAGAGTAAGAATGAGTAATTACTACAAAAATGGCAAATAGTAACCTGAGAAAATCAAAATTATTTTTATGCATTTTTTATGCCCTCAATTAATTAATTCCAGCATCATCCTATTTTTTGTAAAAGCATTACCAACTTTTCAGTAACCCGTTTTGCGGTAAAATCCTGAAACAGTGTATAATTCACCAAATTGGGGGAAAACCTTTGCAGGGATGAAATATAATTTGTGAATACAGCTACAAAACTTGTTACGATCTTATCAATGTCATCTTCTCCATCAAAATCCAAAACAATGCCTGCTCCGGAAGTTCTTAAGACAGTTACAGCGGTACTTTGTGTATGCAACACTGCCAGTACAGGTTTTTGAGACAATACAGCCTGGTAAGTTTTAGAGGGCGTATAATGAGCCTCTGTACTTCCCAAAATAAAAACGCCATCCGCTATCTTCAGGTGAACCAGTACGTCCAAATATGGAATTCGCTTAGGGTATTCGAAAACAATGGTGTTCCATAGTCCATAATCTTCTGCCATTAATTTTATATTGTATCCCAAAGGATCGTTCGGCGTTTTTCCTGTTCCAATAAAATGAAATTCTATCTCAGAAAACAACGCTCTATCCGCAGCGATAGCTTTAAAGATAGCCGCTAATGGAGCAAAGGCTTTTGGCAACATAGCACCGGCGTAGACCAATTTAAATTTATTTGTTTTCTGAAACAGGTAAGGACTTAATTGCAGTTCTTGTAATATTTTATAATCCTGCGCTTCACCGCCATATGGCATGGCACCAAAAATACAAGAACCATTTAAGCCGGGATTACGCTCCTGCACTCCTTTGTAATAACCTTCTGCTACACCAGTTATTAATGCCGCTTTTTTTATTGCGACTGGCTCCAGAATCTTTGCCAATTGTGTGCTAAACCAATGCCGTGAAAATATTTTATCCGAACCTGGAAATTCATGTACCCATGGATCAATATAATCAATCCCGTATTTTACTCCGGTAGAATGATACAGCCATCTGCCCAGCAAAGCGCAATAAAAAGAGGGAATGGGTATATAAACAAAATCAATCTTTTCAGATTGTATCAGTTGCTTTGCTTTTTTGTACAATTGAAAAAAAGCCCGCAGGCCAAGATCGCCCACTAACCTTGTTTTGGTAACTGCAAAAGCGCTTACTTTTTCGATACGAAGGCCCTCTGGTAATAATTTTTCCAGGTTATGATCCAGGGCTTCTTCATAGTGTCTTTCATGCACGGTTAATACAACCGGTTCCCAGCCAAAGGCAGGAAGATGTTGCCCAAACAGCCTGCTGCGGTGAACTGCCGCCAGATTGGAAGGAGGAAAATGTGGCGATATGATGAGGATTTTTTTGATAGTAACTAAAGACAATATGCAAAAGTGTAGTAGGCAAACTGATTCAAAAGGCAAAAAGCAATGGGCAAACGCAACGAGGCTCCAGGCATCCAGGCAGCGTCCACAGCCAGGCTATATTCGTTTGCCTTGGGCGTTGCGTACAACTGAGACAAAAATAACCCGTCCACCGCAACATCCTCCGCCCCGCTCAGGCTTTTTGAGTGTCGTTGACATAGAGTAAGAAATACCTAATTTTTTTTCATTTATATATATATATCCCCCCAACATGAAGAATTAAATATTTTCTCATTTAAAAAGTCATCCATCCTGTCAGAACCGATCCAGTAATCTAATTCAAGTTTTATATTATCGCCTAGGCAATAATTAAATTCCGCACATGGATTTAATTGAATTATATGACTGATGCAATTTTTCAATATATCAAAACTTTCCGGCAGCATAAATTCAAATGAAATAAATTCAATGTTACTACGCAAACCTTTTAGAACTTCATATTCATAAGTTTCTACATCAATTTTACAAAACTTAGGTATGCCATATTTTTCAATTAATAAATCAAGTGTTTTAATCTCAATCCATTTTTTATAAATCCATTTTGTTTCTGAAAACCTCCCTGCTTTAGCTTCTTCCACCCATTCTTTTGAAAAAGTGGATAGAGAGCTTGCATTATTAATAAACATTTCCAGAGTACCCTGCTTCGCCCCAATACCACAATTCTCAAGTTGTATTTTTTTGCCGTATTTGAACTGCAAATATTTATAACAATCTTTTTGAGGCTCTACCGCAACCACTTTGGCACCTAATGTTAAAAATATTCCTGTTCGGTGCCCTTTATGGGCGCCAATATCAAAAACCAAATCACCTTTTTGAATAAATTGAGAATAGAACTCTACATATTTTTGTCCCTCCAGAAGGGCATTTTTATAATATTTAGTTGGAAAATAATTTTCTCGTAAAACATGTAAATATGGTAACAGACCTATTTTTTTTGTTATCGCAACAAAGAACTTTTTCATATAAATACAATTACGGAATAATATTTTTGGAAATTAAAATCATTTACTATCGATAAAATTTAGTGTAAAACTGGGCTACCTGTTTTAGCACATCTACACTTCCATTTTTTGCTTATTTCATCAACGCTTTTTATTTCCATTAATACTTCCTTATTACAATTAATGGAATGTTTCCTATTCTTGATGCCATATCAGAAAAAGAACTAAAATAGGATCCATAAATTTTGCAAGTATTTGCCAGGCTGTACAAGTCAACCATCGCATCCTGTATTCCTTTTACAGTTGCTCTTGAATAATCTTTTTTATATGTTATGATTTTACCAGGGAATTTATTTATCAGGAGCGTTTCAACTTTTAGATCATCTGTAGCGAGGTAGAAATTTATTTCCGGATCTGCCATCAATTCAAGCCTCATCGCTGCTACAAGGCATGTAAGGGACTTTCCACAATTGATTGCAAATGGTCAGTTCTCCGGATATGTACACCAATTGTTTTATCGGTGAACCTTGCTGAATTTTTATTTATTTCAAACTGGATCGACTTTACCGGGGATAAGAATTTCAAATATGCTGTTTCAAAATGAAATTCATGGCAGGTTGAAAAGAAATAATTTTTTACTTTAAAAGGAAGTTTTTTGTAATCAATAAAATTACTTCCTGTACTCCAGACAAATTCTTTTACATTCTTGTCAAAAAAAGTAAAATCTATAGAATACAACCCACAAATTGCTTTATTAATCAACAGCGAGTTTTGACCTTTAATAAGCGTCTTCAGTATATAAGATTTATTTTTGACAATTATTTTTTCGTTTATCTCAAATAAATCGTTAAAGCTGCAAAAAAGTGACTTGTCTTTATTCCATATAATTGTCAGTCGATGATTTACTTTATCGGAAAAACTTAACCCTGAAACGATCACCCTGATTCTATTTGCGAGACCAGAATGAGGAGAAAGGTATATCATTGATTCATTGATCTATTAACTAAAGAGAAAAATTGCACTACCCTATATCTTTATGAGCTGCTATCTCTAACCATTTATGAGATAATAAAGGAGCTTTTCTAATATTATAGATGTCATAATATAATAAAGATAATAACGATTGATCTTGTCTGTGATTATCCCTGTTACTTCCCAATGGTGCAATTAAATTAATATCATTTGAAGCATTCAGCCATTTATTTACTAAAATATTATTTTTTTCTATGCCAACTTTCAAACCCAGCACTCCTCCTGAAAGCATTTTTTTATTTTCGTGATTGGTTAAGCCCATTTCCTTAATAGTGAATGAATAGGTCAATTCTTTAATTTTTGGTCCAGAAAATGGACTATAAAAGCCTCTAAAATAAATAGCAGCCTTAACTAAAAAAAGTGGTTTATGAACAAAGCACCCTGCATCTAACCATAAGACATAACTTCCTCTTGATAACAAATTATACTCTATATTTATTATGGCGGGTTTCCAGGCATAGTTACCTGAATTTAATTTTATATTATAATATTGAGGGAAATTATTAAAATCAAATTTCTTAATAAGTAATTCAGGATGCAAATATTTAAAAAAAATAAGTTCATCATTTGTAAATCCCAAATCATACACAATTAAATTGAAATTTACTTTTTCAATAATTTTTAAACTGTTTATCAATTGTAATAAACTTCTATAGTGTGTTGTATCTGCTCCAGTAATAACATTGATTACTTTTTTCCTAAGAAAGAAGAAAGAAAACATTATATTTGAAATTACTGAAATTAAATTACGAAATCTTGACAGGAAACTATAATCTCTCATTTTTTTGAACGTATTTAATAAAATAAACTATCAACTATTTGCAAAAAATTCCCACTTTCATTTTCCCAGTTTAGGGTAGATTGAGCAAGTTCTGATGCATTCATTTTAAAAGTATGCATTTGTTCACGGTTGTAAAAAAATTGTTTTATTTGTTTAGCAAGATCTTCCGGATCATTGTATTTATATAATAACCCCACTCCAGGGTATGCAATTATGAATTCCTTTTGTGCAGAAGTATCAGAAGCAAGAATACAATTTCCGGCAAGCAGATAGGTAAATATTTTATTAGTAAGACAGATATCCCTGTTTAAACAATGTGGTATTTCAGCTGCAAGACCAATGTCATGGTATGCCGCTATTTTAAACACCTGCTCAGGAATAACAGGATTAATAATTTTTATATTACCAGGGCGGGTTGATCTTTTCAACATTTTTTTTACATATTTTTTATCGAATATATTTCCCATCAGTGTTAATGATATATTTTCCTCCATTAAATTCAATGCATCTGTTATAACTTCCAAACCTCGGTTCGGTCCTACGTTTTGAGAGAACCAGAAAAGCTTTAAATTTTGTTCCTTACCATTGCTACATGGTTGGAGATAATTTTTGCTGAACACATTATTAATGGTAACCACTTTCTTTCCGGGGTATAGTTGCTGATACCTTCTGGATATTAAGGGGCTGGCCGTTGTAATTAAATTAACTTTTGGCAACAACCTGTCTTCTATTTCTATCACATCTTTTACCTGGCCCGGGTAATAAGACTCTTCGCCCCGGTGAAAGTCTTCTGCATCAAAAATTATTGCCGCTTTATGCTTTTTGGAAGCCCTGATGGCTGCAGGTAACGCCCCCAGGTAATGCGCTATATAGATATCCGCTTTATATTTTTTTATACCTGCCCATAAAAAAAGTGATGACCTTACAAAAGTGATCTCTTTTAAAAAGAAAACCGGGATCAACCTTGCAATATAGCTGCATAGTTTAAATAATATCCTGGAAAAAAAGTAAGCCTTTTTTTTATTATCAGGGTTCCCTCCTACCAGTTTAAAATCATTTTTGTTAAGCACACCCGATTTAAATTTCTGTTCATCGATTTTGTAGGACCATTCTGCAGAATAGGTGTACAATACTTTTACCTGGTAACCTGCTTTTTTTAGTGCTTCATATTCCTTTACAACTCTTGGATTAGCAGCTGGCTGGCCTGTTGTTACAATTACAACTGATTTTTCAGGTGATTTTACAAAGGCAAGATATTCTTTTGCAACTACCGATGCATCAAATCTTTTTTTTGCATATTCCCTGCATAGCTGCCTGTCAATACCCGCTACTCTTTTTACAGCTTCCAGCATTTCATCTATGCCATTCGTTTTATAACCTGTAATGCCTTCATCAATTACTTCATTTACCGATCCCCTGTTATATCCAATTACCGGAGTGCCACATGCCATTGCCTCTATCATCACAATACCAAAGGGTTCGTTCCATTCAATGGGAAAAATGAGTGCCTTTGATTTGCCGAGCCAATAATCTTTCTCCTCATCATTTAATGCACCGATGTATATGATCTGTTCGCCATCTGCATGCGGCTTTATTTCTTTTTCAAAATAGTCAATCTCTTCGGGCAGTGTGGAAATATTACCGGCAATAATCAACCGGTGCCCGGTTTTTTTTGCCACTTCAATGGCCGTATGGCAGCCCTTTACTCTTTCCAGCCTTCCCAAAAACATCAGCGGTGCATTCGCGTCCACATTTTGCCGGAGCTGGTATTTTGAAAAAATAATGGCATTGTATATGGCTGCCCAGCTTCCGTGGCCCTCTATCCTTGATAAAAGATCAGTACTGCAGGCTGTAAAAAACAGGTTTTTATTAGGAAGTTTATTTATCAGCCATATATTTTGGTTGGTGATCTCCCGCTGATAAGACATAATTTTTTTAACAGGGTGATTCAGCAACGGAACCAGGTAAGCCAGCCTTCCAAAATTATGCACCAGGTCAAAATCATTGCGGTGCTTCCACAGAAACTGCCAGGCAGTTGGCAATGCTTTTATTGCATCCGTCTTTTTAGGAGGGAAGCCTTCTTTTCCAAAAGGGTAAACCGTGCATCCCGCTACATAGGATCCGGTGGTAACAAACAGATGCACTTCATGCCCCATCGTTGTATATTCAATGGCTAGTATTTCCACCATCCTTTCAATACCACCATACCCGTTAGGTGGAACCAATATTCCGGGGTCCATCACTATCAAAATCTTCATTCCCTGTTCAAATTTATTACTAACTTATTCATTAAAGCATTTTAAACTATCATTGCTGGCCTATTCATTTCCTGTTAAAAAAAGTCTTAATCTCCTGGCTCTTTTCCAGCCTATTAACCTGGATAACAAAATATATTTTTTACTCCCAATTATTTGAAGATTTGAACCTTTCAAATTTTTAATTTTTTTTTCTGTTTCCTGTAAGAGTTCCGGGTAACGGGGATAAAACTGGTATGCCCATCGCTGGTAAGTGTTTGCACATGCCAGACTGCTCCTGCTGTCGTTTTTAACTTCCAGTATTCTTTCAATACCAAGATTTAATGACTCAAAGGCAGATTGCATGTGCGCTTTGTTTTTTTTACCAGAAAGATTATTCAATACTCCACTCCTGTACATTAATATGGCTTGGTCACAAAATAATACAGACAAGCTATGTGATATAACCCTGATCATGTAATCGAAATCATCAATCAGACTCAACTCTTCATTCCAGGGCCCTGCTTTTTCAATAATATTCCTGGGTACAAGAAATATCCCCGGCTGCATCATGTTTCCGCCTGAATCAAGTAAAGAATCAACTATCCAGTCAATACCGGGCAAATCCTTCCAAACCTTTTCAGGGGACAGTTTAAAATCAGAAAGATCATCTTCATAAAACCTTCCCCATTTGGCCGAAGCAATACAATCGGGCTGATCAATAATTTTTAATACTTGTTCTTCAATACAAGTTCTGCTGATCAAATCATCTGCATCCATAAATTTTATAAACATACCATTACTCATAGCCAATGCAGTATTCCGGGCAGCTGCCGCTCCCCTGTTGGGCTGGGTAATGTATTTGAAGCTTGCACCATGGATGCCTTTTAATATGCTGACTGTTCCATCTGTAGAACCATCATCTACCACAATTATTTCAATGTTGGAATAGGTTTGATTGATGATACTGTGGATGGTTTCGCTGATAAACTTTTCACTGTTATATGCAGGGATACAAACTGAAATAAGGGGATTAGATGCCAAAGATGTTGAATTCATTATTTTAATTCCTGCGGGTTTACCATCAATTTATTTTTTGTCAACTTCAATATTAGTACCTGCTAAAGAAACAAGCTTAGATGATGTTGCGGGCATTGTACTAAAATGGAATAAACCAGATAAAAAATCTGCCATTGAATAATCAGCCTTTTCAATTGCCTCTTTGGTTTTACTATAATTTTTTGTCCTTAAAAAAAACTTAATAATGTTCACTGCAAAACGGCGTTTACGTTTTTGGTGAAGCCATTTTACCTGGCTTGCTGTTAAAAGCAAATTCAGATTAGCCAAAGCATCTTTCAGGTACTTATTATAATTATAAAGATAACTATACTGGTTACTTTGTTCCTGTCCATCATGCCGCCTGTAAAACCAAAAAATATCTTTTAATACAAGCACATTGCCCTGACTGGCTGCGTGCAGGTTAAAATACATATCACTGGCTGGTCCATAAGCAGTGGGATACATCCCTATTCGAAAAAAAAAATCTTTATTTATGATAGTTCCGCCCGGTCCCGCCTTTAAAAAAGGGTCTTTAAAAAAATGCCACTCAATAGCCTCCTTCGGTTTAAGTAAAAATTCTATAGTTATTTGCTTCGGATAGTAAATTGCCCAATCGGCAGCGGCATTTTCTTCCATACATTCAACGCAATATTCAAGGCCGCCAGGAACTAGCTTATCATCCGAATCCAGATACTTTAAATATTTACCTTTTGCATAACCAGCAGCATAGTTTCTATTTGGATAGTCTCCTAGATTAATCTCATTTACATAAAGTTTTATCCGACTGTCTTTTACTTCATATTCCCTGGCAATGGCCACAGTTGTATCCCCAGAACAATCATCAACAATTATCAATTCAAAATTGGCATAGGAGGATGATAATACACTTTCAATTGCGGCAGCAATGTATTTTTCCCTGTTATAGGCAGTCATTAACACACTTACTAATGGAGCGTTTATCATTTATAAATCAGTTCAAAAAAAATTATTGCAATTATCACTACATCAATCCAATTGATTTACACTTTTTTTTAAATGCTATCATATCAACTTCCGTATTATCATTTTTTGGGTTAATGTCAATTGCGCTTGATTTCCCTAAAATATAATGATAGTCGAGATTTACCATTTTAGAAATAAACCAAAAACATGGATTGATATGTGAAGGATTAAATATATCAACCACTATGGTATGAGGTTTACAAAAGACAAGATTGGTAAGTGCACTTCCATGAGAGCAAATGATGATAGAAGCTTCTGAAAATAAGTTAACCTGTTCAGCTACTTTCATCTCTTCACAATGTATAATTTCAAAATTATACCTGGATAAACAAACTATCAATTCTGCTTCATTTACAATTTCCCTTCTACCAATTTTTTTCCTGCTGATATACAATTTTCTGTACGGTTGATTAACGCTAATACAATCTTCGTATAACTTTTTTAAGAAATTAACCTGAAAAAAATCCGGCTGATTAAGCGGGCCTGCAAGAGAAGGCACTAATAAAGTTTCTGCTGTTATGTGAAAGCCCCAATTGTTATTTGCTGCCACTATCTTTTGTGTGGGTATTCCTAGTTTTTCTAACGTCTCTTCCTGGAAAGGTAAGTGGGTAAACTCAGTAACAAAAAAATCAATTGATTTAAGTGAAAACATTTTAGAGACCAATCCGAGGCGTGGTAAAATATCCAGCATCCAATGGTAATATACATTTGCACCCGCCGTACCAAAAACAGCGGTAATACCGTTGAGCAACTTTCCTTTAACTTGTTTTATTGTGTAATAAACGGAGTGCTCAATATTCAGCCCTTTATTAAATTCCCTGGACACGTCGCTAATAAAATAATCATGATCGCCAATTACTGCACCATTAATACCCCAAACCCTTCCCAAGTTTAAAAGTGCAATAAAGTTAGAATGCTGGGAAATAAAATCATGTGAACTAAAAAAAACAGGTAATTCTTCCTTCTGAAGCGAAAACTTACTACTTTTTTCAAACTCAATTGTTCCTGCATCTGGGTAAGCGTCTAAATATTCCCTCATCCCGGAGCTATTCCTGGGCGGTCCGATGATTGCCGAAGAAACAGGCAATATTTTTTTTATTATGTTGTTGATATCTTTTCTATTCACAATGACCCTTCATAAACAAGGTAAACATGTTTGTTGCTTTTGACAAATTATTACTACTTCCGCATCTCGTCCTGAAATACAAGTGATAGTACTTATTAATACTTGTAGATACCCCTGTGAGCAAATAAAGCATTACCGAAATAACTATTATATTTCCAGGCATGTAAACTAAGGCCATATAAACCTACAAAAAAGTAATTCCTGGCTGCAAGCCATTCCGAAAGGTCCTGAAAATTGGTGTGCTGCCTATCGCTTTTTAAAAACCCTGCTTCACAAAAAATGAAGGACACCTGTGCATTGTTCAACATTTCTCTTCCCCCAGCAATTACATTTAATTCATATCCTTCTGTATCTATCTTTAGGATATCAATTTTAGTAATCTCCTTTTTGATGCAGTAATTATCAAGTGTATCAATATTTATTATTTCTTCCTTTGCATTACTATCGTGGTTCATTAATTCATCCTTCAGCGAATTTAAATAGGAATACTTGTCGAAAACTTTAATCGTTTTCTTTCCAACGGTATCTCCTAATGCAATATTCTCCAAAACACAATTTTTATCACTACACGCCAGAAGTTTCAGTTGCTGAAACGGGGCTAACACGGGTTCAAAACAATATATTTTCGCCTTGGGCTCATTATTCCTGAACCATTCATATGTCTGACCAATATTTGCACCAACGTCAAACATGGCATTGAGCGGGCCATAACCAAAACGCTGGTGAATATCAATATATAGGTCAGTGCCCACCGGCAATGATGATAATTTATGAATCCAGTATCCCGTACTTTTTGTAAATATCTTTTTAATTATATTCAATTTTATTTTTTTAAATGAGTACGTTACGGCTATTGTATAAAGTCTGAAGCAAAAATTTTAAAATTTATTTTAAATTTAAACCTTACAAACCTTTTACTGAAAAATAGCATAAAACATATCCTTCAATCCAAACTGTGTATACTTTAATGCAGCGATTGTTTTTGACCATTTGAAAGTGGAAAAGAAAAAATAAATGATATTTATAAAAAATCTTCTTTTATTTTTTAGATGAAGCCATCTTAATTTATCCGAAGGCAAATGCAATGGCAGTTCATTCAATGCATCTTCCAGGTAGAGATAGTTATTATACAAATAACTAAACCGATTATTAATCTCCTGTCCCTCATGAATCCGGTATAAAAGGAATTCAAAAGGAATCAACACCATACTGGTATTACAAGCTGCTTTAAGATTAAAATACATATCATTTGCCGGACCATACTTGGTTGGATATCTATGAATTTTTTCAAAAAAAGTTCTCCTGATAACAGTACCTCCTGGTCCTGTTCCTAAAAGTGGTTCATCAAAAAAGTGCTTACTTATTACAGCTTTTGATTCGATTTCAAAAGGTTCGCAAACCTTATTAAATATTCGCATTCCAAAAGATGATTGTGGATATTTAAGCATTAAACTTATGCATTTCTCAATCCCGTCGTCAAATATTTTATCATCGGAGTCTACATACATAAGGTATTCGCCCCTGGCGTAAGATGAAGCCATGTTTCTGTTGGCATAATCTCCTAAATTTTTATTGTTGATAAATACTTTTATTCTCTTATCCTTTGCTTCAAAACTCCTGGCTATAGCAACGGTATTGTCAGTGGAACCATCATCCACTATGATCAATTCAAAATTTGTATAACTGGAGCCTAACACACTTTCAATTGCCTCGGCAATATATTTTTCCCGGTTATAAGCTGTCATTAAAACACTAACTAAAGGGGTACTGATCATTTATAAATTCAGTTAACTATTATATTATTAAAAATGAAAAAGCCATTTTATAAATAATTTGTATTTACCAGCCACAGATTGTTTTCCGGCACATGGGTTATGCGACTATTCAGCTGCTGGCCATTTATATCCTTCACCAAAAACCCTTTTTCAGTAAAAAAATTATTCAGTTTTTCAAATGACTGTCCTGAAAGATCGTTGAATTCCAACAGGATATTTTTTACAGGATAGATGTCAAAAGAAAAATCTTTTAATACCTCAAATTCATTCCCTTCAATATCAATTTTGATGAGCTCTGCTTGTTGTATACCCTGGCTTTGAAAAATGAAATTCAATGAACAACTTAACACCGAAAAAGGAGATTTGTTACCTGTATTAAAGGAGGCCGATCCCAGGTTTTGAGGGTGGGGCAAATTAAAACTTGCAAACTGAAAACGATCACTAAGTGCAGTATTTAGTATAGTAATGTTATTTCGTTTATTTAATTGAACATTATTCATCAATTGCGGTACCACCATGTAGTTGGGCTCCACTGCGTAGACTTTGACAGTTTTATTCTCTGATACTGCGCAGGTATACAAACCAAAGTTGGCCCCAATGTCGATAAACGCACCACCATTTTTTAAAATATCTTTGACGAGTTTTAAAGAAGAATGCTCATACCCATTATCTATTAATATCATCCTTGAAATCCAGTCATTAGGAGATAATTTGAAAATACAATTATATTCATCTTTCACGACAATGCCATTATAAAATAAATATTTTCCTATAAAATTTTGTATGCGTATTTTGGAAGGATGGCTTCTTGAGAGCAGGTATTTTCTAAATAATTTTGCTGTATAAGAGACCGGATAAAACATTTTAAATATATGAGTATACCAAGATAAAAGGGTTAATCACAAGCTTAATATTAGAAAGTGACAACAGGAAAATTTATTTAAATTTTCGGATAGAAGATGAAATGAAATTAGGAATGAGCGGGTGATCTAACCTGCTTCCATAAACTTTTGACGGAATCTTCTTTCGGGTTCTTTTTGCTGCAACTGTTCCATAAAGAATTTCAAACTTTTTTGTGTTCTCCACAGGATCAAAAATTATATTCGCCCTTTGCATACAATTAAAAGATAGCTTGTTTAGAAATGACCTATCACCATTTAGTTCCTTAATACGTCTTGCATAAGCTACTGAATCGCCTTTATTACAATAGTAACCGGTATTACCGGCACTTACCAAATCATCTACAGCGCCATCCCAATTAGATATTAGCGGTACAACTCCTGCTTTCATTGCTTCAACCAATGACACCGGTAATCCCTCAGCAAGCGATGGTAACAAAAAAATATCCTGACCGGTCAGCAACGTAATGATTTCTTCGTTCTTTTGAACACCCAGAAAATTTACACTTTCTTTCATTCCTTCCGGCCAAAGATCGAAAAATTCTTTTGCCATCATTCCACCTCCAGCTATCGTAAAATAATAATCATTGGGAGTATCGCTTAATTGTCTTGCAACTTCCACAATGGTGGAAAATTGCTTTCGCTCCTCTTTTAAATCTCTTACAAAATATATCAGGTGAAGTTTATCATTCTCCCGGTTTTTTGATTCAACGGATTGTACCGGAAAATTGAGGTAAATAATATCATCCTCTCGGTTTGGCAATTTATTTTTTAATGAACCTGACATTTTTGAACTGATACATACAAAAGCATCTATAACAGGACTATTGATTTTTGCCAGCTCATAATAATAGTCAAAATCACCATGCAATATTTGTATAACCGGGTTTTGCAAACCAAGGTTGCTTGCCATACCTAATTCCATCCAGTCATGTGCAATAATCAGCGTTTTTTCATCCGGCAATAAAACTGCTAATTGCTTGCATGTGTAATAAAAATTCCATTTTGGTGAATAATAAAATACTTGTTCACTGGCTGCACCATCTAAATGTAGTATTTCAAATTTTTCTACCAGGTCTTTATTGATGGTATAGATCACATGGTTTTCAATATCATCTTGTTGTTTGTATAAAAGAAGGTTTTTAATAACGGATAAAACCCCGCCGCCTGCACCATTATGGAAATGATATACTTTCATTTGATCAAATAAACAATTTTCTGAACAAATACGATTTCAATCTTGATGAAAAGGACTTACCTTTAAAATGATAGTGTTTGGATAAATGAAATAACCTGTCGTAAGAGAAATTATTTGCCTGTTGAATCAATTGATCTTTTCTGGCGGCACCCGGCTTTAGGTATATCAACCCAAATCCACCCCACATTTCACCTCTTGTTAAATCATTGGGCGAATAAATGCCTTGCACAAAATCAATATCTACAATTTCAACATAGGCGTTTTTTTCGTATTCCGCTTCCAGCATACCTTGCCTGCATTCAGGATTAAAACTATCATGCATCAACACCAGCAAGGGCTTGGAAACCTGCATATTTAAAATGCTATCAATATCATATTTTACACCTTTTAAAGAATGATCCCCATCAATTAATATAAAATCCGGCTGCTCGCCATTTATAGCCAAATCTTTAATAAGACGCGGTAATGTGTCTTTTGAATCACCAATAACAAAATGCACATTCGGGAATGATTGGCCCAGTTCCTCCACCATAGGATCAATATCGAGGCTGTACACCGTTTTGCTCAATGCGGCAATTAATTGCAGGCTTCCTCCTTTTTTAGTTCCAATTTCAATAGATATAGAAGGTTTTATATCATTCAATACATTAAGCAATGCTATTTTCTCTGCATTTACCATTTCCCAATAAAGCGGCAAGTCAAACAAATCGAGGGTTTTCATCTTAATTTTCTACTTATACTTTTTTTGAGTGCCCAATGATTAACTGATAGTGTTTTTCCATTTGCAGGCCAACTACATCTTTGTTATATTTTTCCAGCACGGCCAACCTGCCCGCATTTCCGTAATGCCATCGCAGTTTTTCTTCATCCAGCAATATTATCACGGCATTGGCCATTTGCTTAACATCATGCGGATTTACCAACACTCCGTTTCCGTTACCTAATATATCATTCATGCCGCCTTCACTGCTACCTATCACTGGCCTTGCGGCACTCATAGCTTCTAAACAAACCAGCCCAAAACATTCCCATATACTTGGGAATATACAAACTGCTGTTGTTTCAAACTGGTCAAGCATTGTTTCATAATCAAGAGTACCCATGATAAGATAATTATCATTGTATCCTTTTAATTGCTGCCGGATATAATCGGACATGTTCATTTTTTCTACGTCAAAATAACCATCTCCACCAATGAGCCTGAAAACCACGTCGGGATGTTTTTGAGCAACCATTCGAATTAGTTTTATAAGATTGACAATTCCTTTATGAACATTTAGTTTACCAATAAATGTAACTACTTTTTTTACAGGTATATCCACGGGTATTTGCCGTAATTTTTCAGGTGGTGTAAATGGATTAGGTATCACTGTAATTCGCTCGGTTGGTAAATGCCACTCATCAGCAATGATGTTTTTTTGCGCCAGGGATGGAGCCACTATGCCTTCACCCAATATTGTAAATGCATATTCTATATCCGTTTTATAATGATAATCTCCAAAAAAATTAATTCGTCCCCGCCTGATACCTCCCAAAAAATAACGAAGCTTTGTAAAGCTGCCGGTATAAAAATTCAGCAGCCGCATTTGTATAAAAGAAGCCATATGCAGTTTTACTACCAAAGGCAATAATGGGTATTTTTCTTTTATCATTAATGCATTGGCAAATATCTCCGGGCTTTCTATAATATCAAAAGGTGCCGCTTGATGCCTTTCAACAAATTTGTTTAAACAATCATTCCTGAAACTTTGAACATCAGTAATTAAGCAACGATGTATTAGTATTCCATTTATAGATGCTGATATATTGCGGGTATGACTTCCACAAAATACTTCCACCATATTGCCCCTGTCATGCATTATCCTGGCAACCTGTTCCGTATAGGTGGCTATACCGCCCCACGCTGTATCGGGTGGGTATTCACATGTTATAAAAGCGATTCTCAAGAAAATGCAACTATTTTTTTAATTTTTTTTAGCGCCGATACAAAGTAATGTGGAACTGCGTTAGCAGCAATCCAAAGCTTCCATTCATTTTTATTCATTTGCAATTTTTTCCAACCAATCACATGCTTCATCAGTTTAGCGGCACCTGGCAGATCATCATTTATATATTTTCTTTCCGCATAGTATGCGGAAAATGCAGCAAGTATAAGATTATGGGAATAATTTATTACACTCCATTTTGTATCAACAGGCTGTACATTTTTATGCAGCTGATCCATTAAGACTTCCGGTGCATTTAATTGCTGAAATAAACTAAGCTTTAACCTGTCAAATTCATTTTCAAAATAATTTGCTTCGCTTACAGATTTAGATGCAGCATGTAATCTAAAATTTGTAAGCACCTTATCAGTTTGCAAAATATTTTTTTGACCATATTGCAAAAGATAACTCCACCACAATTGCCTGTCCATTAAATACCGGAGGCTATTATCCAGCGGGAAAAAATTTTTAATGCAGACTACTCTAAAAAAAGTTGCAGGCTGTACAATGATACCTTCCCGTATAGTTTGGTAAACATTTTCATTTATTATTGAACCAGCATGCAGCAGTTTTTTATCGGAGTTGATATCATCAATATACCATTCATTCCCGCATATCACTTCCACCGATGGATTATTAAAAAATAGTTCGCCCAGTTTTAGTAAGGTTCCCGGCACATAATAGTCATCACTGTTGATCCAGTTAAATATGTCGCCGGTACATTTGGAAAAGCCTTTATTGATAGCATCTGTTTGGCCCTGATCTTTTTCACTTACCCAGTAGGCTAATTTGTGCTCATACTTTTTTATGATATCAACTGTATCGTCAGTACTACCACCATCAATGATAATGTATTCAAGATTGGGATAGTTTTGATTGATTACAGATTGAATCGTTTGTTCAATGTATTTACCTTGGTTGAAAGATGGTGTTACGATAGAAATCTTTGGGTACTTCATCTATTTATTTATCTTCCTGATTGTCTAAAACATAACCGTAGTCTTTTACTTTATTTTTCCAAAACTCAAAATTTCCTTCATAAGGAAAATCGCTTCTATACCAGGCATGAGCTCCAAAAGGTAAATTTCCAGACAAATATTTTATAGCAAGATTTGGATTAAAATCAAACCCAAAAAAAATTGCAGTTCGCCAACTTGGAACAACAAAACTTTTATCATAAAGAGGAACAAATACTCCCCAAAAGACATCTTCATTATATTGCCAACATGATATTTCTGAATTTAAACTTGAAGCGATTTTTAGAAATGAACTCACTTTTCTTAAGGAGAAGCCCCCATTACCAACATTAAATTTCATATAATTTGAAATAAATATTCTACTTACAATTCTATTTAATACTTTCTTATAAAATGGTTTCTTATTTATATTTTTTAGATTAATACTTTTAAAAGTCTTTATAAACCATGGAGCATCGAGCCATGGAGAACCAATGAAATCGTAATTCTTTTTGCACCAATATTCTAATTCATCTCTAAATACAAAAACATCCAATTGATGCACTAATATATAGTCATAGTTAGAAAAAAAACTATAAAAATTCACAGACATTAAAAGATTATTATAATTCTCTAAACTATTAAAAAAATAAGGGTTAAAATATATAACAGAAATTTTACTACCTTTTACCAAACATGAATATGGTGCAATGTTCAATAAATCCGGTGCAATAAATATTATCTCATAGGAACCTAGAACTTTTGCACATTGAATTAAAGAAATACTTTCTTCAAACGTTGGCTTATTTTTATAAACAGGAATAACAATAGTAATATTTTCTTTCCTATAACTCATTGTTACAAGCAATTATTTTTTTATAAAATTTTTTAACAATTTAAAAGGAAATTCTAAAATATCCACTAACTTATGAGTAGGTCTACTAAGCTTTCTATTCAATAAAGTATTTGAATTAATTAATCTATTATTTTCATCTTTCAACAGCTTATACATTTGAAATATGTCTTCATTTGCAAATACGCTGTGTTCGATAATTGGTAAGTTATTTAAAGGGCTATTTGATGCTATACAAATATTATAAATTGGAGATTGAACAGCTTTATTTTGGGTGACATTAGAAAAGCTTCCTGAAAATTCAATGAATCCCCTATCCACTGCTTTTGCTACCCCTATTATAGAACCAAATATAGTTTTTTGGTTAAGTTCTAGTACATTCGAAAAATATGTATTAATTAAACCATAAAATTCATAGTCGTAAAGTTCCTTAATATGAAATGGATTTTTATATTTTGGAATATCTGAGTAATTCCTTTTATCTGGCGAAGAAATTATGAGTATCCCGTCAATTTTAAGAACACGCTTGATTTCTTGTAACATTTTATCGTGTTCAGAATGATGTTCAATCGTTTCAAAACTTATAACTACATCTAATGAATTGTCCTCTACTGGTATTTGAGTTGCCGCACCTTGTATAAATGATAAATTTGATTTTTTGTATTTTTTGTTCGCATGGTCTATTGCTTCTGAAGAGATATCTACTCCTATAACTTGCCTCGCTATATTCGATAGTAAATTAGCACCGTAGCCTTCACCAGATGCGATATCTATAACTTTTTTATTAGTGACTAAATTTAAAGCTATTGCATACCTGTGAAGGTGTTCTATTGTCCAGTATTCATATATTTCTGTTACCAATCGTTCACCGGTAAAAATCATGCCTGAATTATCTTTAATCATACTCAATTACTAATAATAATTTTATGGGCTATTTTTTTTCCTATTTGTTTGATTAGTTTAAGGATATTAAAATGAGAATTGTTAGATTTAATAATCTTCAAATAAAATTTCTGAAATTTTTTCAAAGCATCATTATCTTTTGTGATTGGTATTTTAATTATTAAGACTTTCTTTTTCAATTTGCTAATTTGATAGAACTTATTGGATTCACAATTCGTTCCAGAATTATCAAATCCGATATTATTTACTAAAGATTGAGCTGGATGTAAACAAAAGCCACGTTTTAAGAAAATACTTGAATGCCATTTTACTGCCCAGGTTTTTAACTTCTCATCAGCATTTGCTATGAGTTGATTATAGAATTCATTACCAAAGCCTGCATTGAAATCTGTTTGATTAAAAAAATCAACATTCTTTAACTTCTTTAGTAAATTATTAGCATCATTATCATAAAATTGCCATCTATCCTTCCAAGTGCCCCAGCCCCATGGCGTGACCACATTTAAAAATAAAGAGGTTGATTTTTTTAATTTCAGTGGATACATATACCCAGAAATATGCATTACTTTTTTCTCATTCTCATATAAGTTAAGAGCTTGATTCATATAACTTAAAAAACCGCTTGATGTTATTATATCATCTTCCAGAATAATTATTTTCCCATGGATATTTATAATATCAGTCACCCCATTAACAATTGAATCTGCTAACCCTGCATTTTTATCTTTTTCAATTATTATTACTTCTTTACACCACTGTTTACTCTTAATTATTTCTCTTGTTTGCTTTATTTTAAGCAAAGTATCTTCTTCTGCACTTTCATTTGGTCCGTCTGAATATATGTATAATTTAGATTCATCAGCAAGATCATTTTTGCGCAAAGCTTCCAATGTTTGAAGAGTATGCCGTGGACGATTATAAACAAATAGAACAATTGGAGCTAACATTCTTTTATTTGAACACGATTTAAAAACCCCATTTCCCAAAAATAGGGTTGCATACCATACCAGGCCGCTTCACCATCCTGTAAATTTGCCTTTGGATCATTAATTACTTTCTCAACCTGCTGCTGTACTTCTTTACCATTTATCAATAAACATTGCCTGAAATTATTGGAATGGATATGATCCATAAAAAAAGACTGCCATGGACCTTTCAGCCATTCGGTAATGGGTGTGTTAAAACCGATCTTATCCTTTCTGTCGATGATAGATTTGGGCATAAAGGGCGCAACCGCTTCTCTTATAATAGCTTTAGTATAACCGTTTCTTATTTTACTGGTAAAAGGAATAGAAAAAGCATATTCAACCACCCTGTGGTCCATAAAGGGCATCCTTATTTCCACTCCGTTTGCCATTGAATAACGATCGTAATTTCTTAATAAGGTAGGCAACACCGTTTGATGAAAAAGAATGTACAACACATTATTAAGATGCCCCAATTGGGGATATCTCCTGTATTTGGGCTGCTGTTTATTTATCAAAGCTTTTGCATAGAAAGCAATTTTGTTTTTTGAAGAATTCATCCTGCCTGAAAGAATGCTATTATAAGTACCTATTTTTTCTTTTAAGCCCCATTTATTGGTATCAATATTTTTAAACCCCCTGTATGTTTCCAGGATATTTGTTATCTCTCCAATATTCCATCCAGCATCTAAAAGTGCCTCTAACATATCAGTATGGTACCCCGACATCATTTCATCTGCTCCATGTCCGTCAATAGAAACGGACACTCCATTTTTTTTAATGGCTTGATAAGTCCGCATCATGGGTATAGGGCTGGTTATATAGAGCTCTTCAAAAAAGTACAGGTCGTCAATTAATTCGTCAATTCCCGCAACGGGATCAATATTTAAAAATGTGGCTTTGGTATTTGCATGTTCTACCACCTGCTCGGCATATCTTCTTTCATCCAGGAATGAGCCAGGAAAGCAAGCCACAAAAGCATGTTGCCAGTCGTGGTTAATCCTTTCCAATTGGGAAGTTTTCGCTAAGTTGGCCATGGTACAGAAAACCGCACTGGAATCCAGCCCCCCACTTAAAGCTGTTCCTACAGGTACATCGGCACGCATACGTATAGCGCATGCATCGGTGAATAAGGATCTAAACTCTTCCACCTGCTGGTTATAGTTTTTTGAGACCGGCTTAATATGATCAATGGTTTGATAAAACTGTTGCGGATTTAATGAATCCTGACCAGGAGTATAATATGCATAAGAAGCAGCAGGAAAACGCACAATATCTTTCAGTAAAGTTTTTTCTGTACTCTCATATTGGAAAACATTTGTTTTGCACCATTCAAAATGACTGGATGTTTCTACAGAAGATAAAAAAGGAGTAATCGCTTTCATTTCGGAAGCAAAAACAAACTGTCGCTTAGAGATACTATAAAACAAGGGTTTTTTACCAAAGCGGTCACGGCTTAAAAACAATTTTTTTGTATTATTGTCCCAAATTGCAAAGGCCCACATGCCATTGAATTGGTTCAAACAATTTACCCCCCACGTATCATATGCTGCAACTAGCACCTCGGTATCTGAATCAGAGGTAAAATGATATCCCTTTTTTATCAGTGATTTTCTTATTTCGATAAAATTATATATCTCGCCATTAAAAGTAATAGTATACTTACCATACAACATTGGTTGTTTTGCATTGTCAGATAGATCTAAGATAGCCAAACGCCGGTGCCCTAGCATCACCATTTGCTGATCATCTTCCCAGATGCCATAGCCATCTGGCCCCCGATGAGCAATAGAGTCTAAAGCTTTTTTAAATTTTTCTTTTGCTACAGATGGAATTATTCCGGCGATACCACACATATTTCTATACTTTATTATTAACCAGAGAATGAATAGTTTGCAGTAATATTTCTTTTTCTTTTCCGGGAGTAAATTTTTCTGCTACTGTCCTTGCTGCGTTAGTGCCGAGGCTACTAGCATAGTCCCTATTATTAAAGAGCTTCATCAACGCACTTGCGTGAGCTTCTGTATCACCTGGTAACACAAGTATACCATCCACTTCGTTCGTAATTATTTCAACAGGTCCTCCCATTGCTCCGGTTATTACTGGCAAGTGGTAAGACATTGCTTCAATAATTGAAACCCCAAATGCCTCCACTTCATTGGTTAATGCGCCCCTGCAACTGTGCATGGTATAAATATCCGCTTGTTGAAATAGTGTTGCTGCCTGCTGCCTGTTCACTTTGCCCGGGAACAGAACTCTTTGTTTATAAACCGACCGGCTCACCATTATTTCACAAAATGGTTTCATTGGACCATCTCCTGCCATTAATAAATTGCCTTTGAATCCCATTTCACAAGCTTTAAAAAAAGCCTTAATTACGAGGTCGGGCCCTTTGAATTCAACAAACCTTCCCAGAAATAATACTGTCAAACTTTCTTTATAAAAATCCCGTACAGTTTCAAAAATAGGCACGCCAAAATATTTGATAGTTATTTTTTCGGCTTTCGCATTTGCCTTTATTAATTCCTGTTGTGAGAAAATAGAATTAGCCATTAAATGAACATTGGGAAGTTTAAATAATTGCTGGCAATTATTTTTATATTCTGCGGGGTGATAATAGCTGCTGGATTCATTAAAGTCCTTTGCATTCCATAAAATATCTATTCCATGAACATGTATTAGTACAGGTATTTTCAATTGTTTCAATACCTCTCTCGCATATTCTGCTGCAGATAAAAAATGTATTAACAGTAAATCTGCTTTCTTATTCCTTATGAACCGGAGAAGTTCCTTTTCAACCAATTTCTTTCTATCATATTTAAATAAACCCAGCCGCATTAAAAGTCTTTCTGCAACTGTTGGGTTACGTCCAAATAAATTGAACAATTCAAAAGGAGCTGTAATTTTTTCGTATGCTGGAAGAAAGGCTGCCACACCTTTAATATCTTTTTCAATATACTCTTGCATTCGCTGCATCCAGACTTCAGAAACGGCCTGCCAGTTAGGTTGAATGATTACAATATTCATAGGTGACTGTTCTGGAGATTACAGGTAATTTTTATATACTTTTTTTTACGCATAGTTTTAGTCTGTTCAGATTTATGATGTAATAAATCTTTCAGGTCCAGGATGCGAAAATGATCCCTTCATATACAGTTCAAAATATTCGAATAAACCAGGAATATCCATGCTTTGAATGGGTACATTTTCCTGTAGTTTTACATCATGCAACGGGTAATCCTTTTTTTGAGCAGTAAACAATTGAAACTTATCAGCAAACTTCCATAAGATTGTATTTTTTTCAAAAATATTTTTCCGAATCCATGGAACAGAAAAAGTTTTTACTCCTTGTCTGTGTATATAATTAAAATTTCCCTGTAATCTTTTTAATTCATTTTTAAAAACAGTGGTGTAAGAAACTTCCTGTGCTGATACACTCTGGCTATTAACTAACCCGATAGCCACTATACCTGTAAAGAAAGCTACCTTTCTATTCAATGCGGTGAGTCTTACACTGTATTCCAAATCTACATGTTTAAAGCTGGTATCAAACAAGCCAATCAATGAGCAACTGCTTTTCCTGATCATTAAAGGCAGACACGAAAAAAAGGTGGAACTAAATTCTTTATTCACCCATTGCTCAAACCAAATCTGGTAGCTTTTTCTCCACTCAAAAAATGTAACCGGCTGCATCACATTTACGGAAATAATATTACCTGTCATTACATCAATATCAGGATTTGTAATCATGAATTCCTTCATTCGTCTTATGTATGAATAATTAAATACATCGTCATCAGTTATTACTTTTATTAAATCCCCTTTTGCCATTAACAAGGTTTTATTATAACCATGCGCCTCTCCTTTATCTTTTTCGGAAATAAACTGGTGAATAGCACCTTCTTCAAATAATTTTTGCAAATACTCTTTCGTTCCATCGGTACTACTCCCATCGGCAATTACAATTTCTTCATTTGGCTGTACATTTTGTAAAAGCAAACGCATCACTTCCTTTAAATAGGGTAGTTTATTAAAGGTGGTGATAACATAAGAAAGTTTTATTTCACTCATATTTGATACCCGAGTCTTTTAGCATATTCAATCATTTTATCTTTTCTTCTCACCTTAAAAGGTTTAGCAGGTGAACCAATATAGATAGTCCATGGCTCAGTATCTTTTGTTACCAAGGAACATGCTCCAATAACAGAACCTTCCCCTAATCTTACACCTGGTAACACGGTAACACCGGCACCTGTATTAACAAAGTTTTCAAAAATTACCGGCTCTATTGCGAGCGTATCTCTAAATTCGTCTGGTATTCCGGGAGCTGTTATCAGGCCCTCTCCCAAAAAACTATCAGTACCACAAATAATTTTACTACCGGTGGATATATTTGTAAAGTGCCCCATTTTTAAAAGTCCTTTCTCTCCCCCAATAACAATAACATAAGGTGCTATATGGATATGATCGCCTATTTCGGCGGCCGTTGTAATATAAAAACCATTGTCAATGGCAACATGATTACCAATACTGACCAGCTGAGGCCGGCGTATATCAACCTTGTCACCGATAAACACATCTTTACCAACCGATTTAAAAACAGATAAGTCAAATGCCATGATCAATAAGGATAAGAAGCTTTATAATAATTGATTGTTTGTTCTATTCCTTCGTTAAAATCAGAAAACTGAAAACCCGTAAATACTTTTTTAAACCTTGCATCGTCCATTACTTTCTTGGGCGCCCCGTCGGGCATACCGGCATCCCAGTGTATACAAAAAGGCGTAGTAAAATGCTGCTGGATCACTTCTACCAGTTCCTTTACGCTGAGTCCAAAATTCTGGGCAATATTTACAGGCTCTGCCAAACCAAGCATTTTCGGATGCTGAATAATGTGCAAAATTATCCTGCCAAAATCTTCTGCATATAACCATTCCCTTATGGCAACCCCGGTACCCCATAAAGTAATATCAGTGGTGCCACTTTTTTCAGCTTTTACAAACCTCGAGATTAAAGCATTTAGGGCATGTGCTTTATTGGGGTCAGTGGAATCATTGGGCCCATACATATTGGGAACGAGCAACTGAATACTCTTAATACCATATTGCATCTCAAAACTTTTTGAAACCAGCAGTAGAAATCTTTTTGCCCCACCGTAAGCTAATACAGATGCATGCACAGGACCTTTCCAAAGATCATCCTCTTCAAATTTTTCGTCTACTGCAGGATAAGCACAGTTGGCAACTGGATTAATGATCATGCAATTTGTATTCACCCAGGCAATGGCCTGGTACATATTGATGATCATGCTGGCATTATCACAAATAACTTCTGCAGCCTGCTGTGTTACATAATTTAAACTGCCTACATGAGCAGCACAATTGACGATGATATCAGGCTTTATTTGCTGAAATGCTTGAATGGTGGCTTCCATATCTCTTAAGTCGAGCCCATTATTTTTTGCCAATGGATAAAATGCCACGTTGTTTCGATTCAACACATTGGCAACATTACTACCTGCAAAACCAGTTGCTCCTAGTAAAATAATTTTCATGTGCTCTTTATTTTATCTTTCTCAACCATAAGCTACCCGGATTTTCATGATTTGAATAAGAATTAAATATTTTTGCTAACGAAACCGGAGCATATTGATGCATCATACTGCTGCTCCAAAGAATTTCAAAAGAATCATTATACATTAAAAAAGATTGTAAAAATTGCTGTTCGTTCCAAAACCATCCATTTTCCCTAACCCATTTTTCAGGATAATTATAAGGCCAAAAAATATCATGAAAGTGAATAATTACCCCCTTATGTAAATGAGGTAAGATATTAAACAATTCAAATTCAACATCACTTCCATATTTCATTACGTGTGTTGAATCAATAAACAGTATATCATTCTCTTCCAGGTTTTGAAATAAATATAATTCTACATCCTGGACAGGTTTTTCAATCAGGGTATTTAATAATGGTACGTTGGTTTTAAAAAACTCTCTTGGATAAGGTTCAATTGAAATTAAATTAGGGGAATAATGATCGTTACTTTTCTTATTAACACCCAATGCTTTTGAAATAAGAAAGGTGGAATAACCTGATCCGACTTCTATTATATTTTTAGGAAGGTATTTTCGGATCATACAATATAAAATTTCACCGTCAACCGAAGTGAAGTTTTGATTTTGTATAAAATATTCCCATGCATTTTCCACCTCATTTTTATATTTAGGGAATGAATTAAACTCTTCTGAAAATTGCTTATTAAAATCAGCAAGTAAATCAGATTGAAAAGTCATATTTGTATTTATACCGCTTAATAAAGATTGCCGAATCCAATAATTTTTATCTAAAGCAGACAAATCAGGTATTGGATGATAGAAATGATTTAGAGAAATATGGTAACCCTTCTTTTCCAAGTCCGTAAAATATTTCCTATCAGAAATAATAGAGGGAATAAATCCGAACTTTAAAATAACTTCTTTTATAAAAAAATCAATCCAACCAGGTTTCTTAGAAATTAGGAATGATAGTATTCTATTAAATATTTTCTGTTTCACCAGCCTCCTTTTATTGTTGTTATTATAAACTGAATCTGTTCATCGTCCAGATCATTGTGGACAGGAATATGAATTTGTGTTTTATCAAAATCATATTGAGTGGTTAATGTCTCTTTTGAGTAATGGGTAAAAATATCGTTTTTGTGTATTCCCAAGTGTACGACTGATGCAGGTATGCCCGTCTGCTTCAATTTTAAAATAAACGCCTCCCGGTTTTCTACATGGAAACCATATAACCAATAAGCACTTTTTCTATCCTGTTGATATTTAAATTTAATGATCCCGGTTACTCCCCTTAGTTCTTCATGATAATAAGATGCAATTTCACGTCGCCGTTTTAAATTAGTTTCCAGATCATTAAGATTAGCCATTCCTAGGGCTGCAGCATAATTATTCAAATGATATTTATACCCTGTTTTTTGAAGATTGTATTCTCTTTCACCTAATAACCCAACGGGGCTATTTTGCCGGTCGATCCCAAACCAACGAAGTGACATCGCTTTTTTATAATGTTGAAAAGATTTACAGCCAAGCGCTCCACCATCGCCTGTTGTAAGGTGTTTTATGGCCTGGAAGGAAAAACAGCTCATATCTCCAATCGATCCGATCTTTTGGTTTTTATAAGTGGCGCCAATGGCATGAGCGGCATCGTCAATAAGCAGCAGATTATTATTGGTAGCAATTACCTGTAATTCATCCATATCACATGGATACCCTCCCCAATGTACCGGCATGATTGCTTTGGTGCGGACGCTTATTTTTTTTATTACATCTGCCGGGCTAATATTTCCTGTTTCATATTGAATATCTGCAAATACTGGTTTAGCACCGGTCATTAAAACAGCCAATCCTGTGGCAATAAAGGTTTGAGCAGGTATAATTACTTCATCGCCTTCACCAATGCCGGCAACTACCAATGCGAGGTGTAAAGCAGCGGTGCCGCTGTTGAGGGCAACGGGATTTACAATACCAGCCTCTTTTGTAAGTCCTGCTTCAAATTCTGCTACAACCTTGCCCTCACTTAAAAAACCAGTCTGCAACACATGCTGCACACTATCTGCAGCAGATGGAGAAATATAGGTATTGAAGAAATTAATTTTTTTCATGAATCTTGCTCAGTAATTCTTTAAAACTGACAGCATAAGCTTTTCGGGAATGATTTTTTCTTGAATATTGTCCGGAGGCGGTTGCCATCTGTTCAAGTTTTTTTCCAGTCAGATTCCGGATTAAATCTAATGACTTTTTGAGTTCATTGAGCAAATCTTCCCTTTTGTCCGCCTCCAGTAAAATTCCAAATTCATGTCCGCGAAGTGCTGTGGATTTATTAACGATCGGGAAACAATTGAACTGCATCGCCTGCAAAACCGCTCCTCCACCACCTTCAGCACAACTCAAAAAAGGAATCGCAATACACTTTTTAATAATTGAGGAAAAACCGGCTGAGGAAACAACTAAAAAACCATGGTAAAAAATATTACCCGACCGCCTTGTTACTTTTTTATACCATTCGTAAAACTCAGGCTCTACGGTTAAATCTGTACAGATATGCAGGTTTAAATCCGGCTGCTCTGCAAATGCTTCCACAACAATATCAAGTCCCTTGTGAATAAAGCCCCTGCTCCCAAGCCAAATAAAGTTTTTTCTTCTTTCCTCTATAGGATAAGCTGATTTTACAGAAGGCAGATAAACGGTACTTAGATTTAATAAAAATGTATTACCTGGTTTCGGGAATAAATTCTTTTGAAAATCATTTCCAAAATAGGTGGTAATGTCTGCAACCTGCCCCGATAATATTGGGGACACTTTTCTTTGAGCAGAAAAATTCAGACCGAATTTTTTATTGAATTCAGATAGTCGTTCTTCCTCTGCATCATTGTGAAATTGTGAGTCACATCCTGTGGCATAAAATATTTTCGGGCATTTAATTTCTTCGCAATGATCATACAAATTACCCCGTTCATCTATTACCAATTGGTATTTTCCCCAATCAATTCCGGGCAACGGAGAAAGGCAATCTATGTAGTCAACATTATAACCTTCAGCCGCCAAACATTTAACCATCTCAATGCTTTCCCAATGCATTGAATGCCCATTGAAATCCGCGTCTTTAAAGCTGCCTTCACTAAAAGCTTTTACAGCCCAGGGAGCATAAATAACCAGGGCAATTTTCTTATTTCTCTTTTTACTGAAATTTAAAATGCCATCGGTTTGCTTTTTCCTGAACTGCCATTGAAACCAGTTTTTCATGATTGCCTCCCTGATGAAGTCTTATAAGCAATCGCATCGTTTTCTCCAACGATTACAGTGTACTTATTTTTAAATAACAATTGCTGAATTTCAAATAGTTGATCTGGACTCATTATACCGGCTTCCATTCCATGTTCAAAAGAAATAATCGTAGGTGCCATTTTTGTAAAATCAATCATTTTGATAATTTCATAGTCGTACCCTTCTGTGTCTATCTGTAACAAATCAATGTGGCCGATGTGGTATTCTTTTACCAGATCTTTCAATGAAATGCATTGCACTTTTTGCTCAATGATATCTGACTTCTTTACAGGGCCGAGCTGGTGATGATTTTTGTTAAAGGATGCGGTTCCTTTTGCCCAGTCAGGGTACTCCTTTTTATCCGGGTCAACCCTGTATAAAAGCATTTCCTTTTCCGACGAATGGATGGCTTTGTTTACAAGTTTTACATTTGGGTAGCTGGCATAATTCTTTTTAAGTTGCTCAAATATATCAGGAATGGGTTCCAGGGCAATGCCATTCACTTTTTCTTTAGTGATAAGATGGTAAATCGGATCAAAACTAATTCCGTCATTGGCGCCTATTTGCACAAAGAAAAAGTCTTTATGCAGTTTTTGATAAAACAATTGAGTCAAAGGATCAAAATCGGTTTTCAGGGCATACCGTTGTTTAAACAGGTTTTCCTCGTACACCACATAGCCTTTACTATTTATTAATTTCAATAATTTTTTTCTAATCGCTTTCACTATTTATAATTTTTTCCATTCAATAGGTAGTATTGGAGATATCGCTCCTTCCCAACCATTATTATATTTATTTCCCCTTCTTACCATATCATCAGATATTGTAAATGACAAAATGGAATTTACACTCAGGAATGATTTAAAATTACCCGTTTCATCTACGATATTTATATCAAGGGTATGGTAGCCAGGATTTAGTAAGTGCTTAGGAATTCTTAGCCCGATTTCATAAACACCCTTGTTAAGCGTTTCCTGTTTGTAAAAACTTGAAGCAGCAAACACACATTGTTCGTTCCTGTTTAATGCAAAAATGATTGAATAGGATTGTTCTGCAATACTTTCAAATCTTGTTTCAATGGATAATTCTTCACCGTTGGTTATAATGGCATTTTTAAACGAAATTTTTGTACTGTCAATTTTGCAACCCTGGCCCTTATAAGCTATATCATTGATGATTGTATCTTCCTGATTTGCATCCTTCAGGTAAGTCTCTATCAATAGGCCTATTTCATCTTCGGCTAATATTTTTCCATTTTGCAATAGTATCCCTTTTGAGCATATATTTTTCAACGCAACCATGTTATGGCTAACAAATAAAACAGTTCTCCCTTCCTTATTACTCACATCCTTCATTTTGCCCAAAGCCTTTTTCTGAAAATCCGCATCGCCTACCGCCAGTACTTCATCTACAATTAATATCTCAGGCTCAAGGTGGGCAGCAACGCCAAAAGCTAGCCGCACATACATTCCGCTGCTATAGCGCTTTACAGGCGTGTCGATGTAGCGCTCTACTCCGGCAAAATCTACAATCTCATCAAACTTGCTTTTTATTTCCTGCTTGCTCATGCCCAGGATAGCTCCATTTAAAAAAATATTCTCTCGACCACTCAGTTCCGGATGAAAGCCTGTGCCAACTTCCAGTAAAGAGGCAACCCTGCCTTTTATTTTGACACAGCCTGTAGTAGGCGAAGTGGTGCGGCTTAATATTTTTAACAAGGTGCTTTT
>JAYUBR010000642.1:0-15860 GCA_043740775.1 Ferruginibacter sp.
ACCACAAGTGGCAAAATCTACCGGGCCTGGATGGATGTTAAGGCAACGTTTACAAGCCATGACCGACAGTCGGTTTTAGAGTCTTGCGAATTTGGAGAAGATGCTGCGCAGAAAGCCTACAACGCAGCCTTGGCTTCTGATGCAGAAATGAGTGCAGAGATACGCCAGTTAATTACAAGCCAGCAGGCTACATTAAGAATTGCACACGATCTTATAAAAAAATACAGAGATCTGCACCATGCAATAAATGCCTGATATGAAAGATCAATTAAACAAACAGCCCCGCTAAAATGCGGGGCTGTTTGTTTAATAAGAGATATGAAAATTGAAGGATTTATAACTGTTAAGTTCATACAATTAAAACCGCTGCTAATAATTTTCAATATTCCTTTCCTACCCTAACTAACATGTGCATCTGCAATACTGATTGCTTCACTGATAATGGCCAGCCCCTCATCAATCTGTGCTTTTGTAACACACAGCGGTGGGGCAATAAAAATATAGCTCCATCTCACAAATGTATACATGCCCAGTTCTTTAATTTTTGAGGCCACTTTATTCATCACTTCCATTTGCGCAGATATTGCATTAAAGGGTGCCATTGGTTCTTTGGTGATGCTGTTTTTTACCAGTTCGATACAGCCCAGTAAACCGGTATTCCTAAAATCGCCGATTGAAGGATGTTTCCCTTTCAACAGTTCTACCTGCTGCTCTACATACCGGCCCATTTCAGCAGCATTTTCAATGAGGTGATCTGTTTCATAAATGTTTAAAGTTTCAAGTGCTGCCGCACAGGCAACCGGGTGAGCAGAATAAGTTAGCCCAAGGGGAAGCATGGTATCATCGTATTTTGCGGCAATGGTATCGCTTACCATCAGGCAACCAAAAGGTAAATAACCACAGGTAAGTCCCTTGGCTATGGCAATCATATCAGGTATGATATCATGATGTTCAAAACCAAACCATTTTCCGGTGCGGCCAAACCCACTCATTACTTCATCCACTATCAGCAAAATACCATGCTGTTTACAAAGGGCACTTACTTTTGAAAGATATCCTTTGGGATATTTAAAACAACCGGATGAACCCGACTCGCCTTCCAATAAAATAGCAGCAATATTTGCAGGCCCTTCATAGGCAATGATGCGTTCCAGCGAAGCGACAGATTCTTTTAATAAATTTTCTTCGCCATGTTCCCAACGGTACAAATAAGGCAAATCAAAATGTACAAAATTGGGTGCCTGCTGTGCATCTGTAAAAAGTTTTCTGGGGTCGCCACTTGCCGCCATGGCTCCGTTGCTTGAGCCATGATAAGATTGATAACGGGTTAAAATTTTATGACGGCCCGTGTAATGCCTGGCCAGTTTAATAGCGTTTTCTATAGAAGTGGCACCGCATAAAGTAAAGAAGGCTTTGTTCAAATTGCCCGGACAAATGGCTGCCAGTTTCTTTCCCAGTTCGCCTCTTGCCCTGGTTACGCAACCGGGTGTAACGTAACTAATCTGCTGCATTTGTTTCACAACGGCATCGGTTATGCGTTGGTCGCCATGGCCAATGTTTACGTTCATTAATCCAGATGAAAAATCTATATAGCGTTTATCATCATAATCATACAGGTAAACGCCTTTGCCATATTTTACCGCAATGGGATCAATGCCTTTTTGTTTGCTCCAGGAAAATAAAGTGTAATCCATATTGTCCTGAATCACTTCCTGGCTCTGTGATATTGTTTGTGTTTGCATATTTGTTTTTTGTGAAGTTCAACTTTGGCAAAGTTTTATAAATTGCATTTAAATTAACATCATATTCTCCTATTCTTTCAAAAAGCATTTTTATTTGCACTGCCGCTCTTTTGTTTACAACGTCCAGTTTTCTTATTTCAACAAAAGCTTTCATACTTGTAAACTTTGGCAAAGTTCCATTTCATTGTTCTGTAAATGCAAAGTTTAATCCCTCTTCAAAAGCCCTCCGCCGCGGCGGAGATTTAGGGAGCCTTATTTTTACGACATCCAATTCACCCCTGCCTCTGCATTCCACTTCACGGTACTTTTCTTCAGCTTTGTCCAGAATTGAATAGAACTTTTGCCGGTGATATCGCCCACGCCAAATTTACTTTCATTCCAGCCGCCAAAACTAAACGGTTCTCTTGGTACCGGTACACCCACATTTACGCCAATCATACCGGCGCCTGCCCGGTCAATTATGTAGCGGGCCATCGCACCGTTTTGCGTAAACACACTGGCCGCATTGCCATACCGATTGGCATTTTCAATGATCAGTGCTTCGTCTACAGTACTGGTACGCATAATAGAAATTACGGGGCCGAAAATCTCTTCTGTTGCCACACTCATTTTCGGTGTTACATAATCAATTACTGTTGGCCCAACATAGCTTCCATTTTCTTTACCTGCCACTGTAGCATTGCGGCCATCTACCAAAATTTTTGCGCCTTGTTCTTCTGCTTCGGTAATAAATTTTTCAATCCTTTCCTTTGACGATTTGTTTATCACCGCACCAAGATTTTCACCCGGAATAATTTTACGGGCTTCGTCACAAATTTTATCAATGATGTGATCAATATTTCCTACACCAATCATGGCACCGGCAGCCATACAACGCTGGCCTGCACAGCCACTCATACTGGCTACCACATTTTGTGCGGTCATGCCGGCAATGGCATCCGGCAAAACAAGCAAATGATTTTTTGCGCCACCCAATGCCAGGCATCGTTTAAGATTCGCAGTTGCCCTCTGATAAACCAGCTTAGCAACTTTAGTAGATCCTACAAAAGACACGGCTTCAATACCCGGATGATCGCAAATAGCATTTACCATTTTGTCATCGCCGTGTACAATGTTAAACACGCCATCCGGCAGGCCTGCTTCTTTTAATAACTGCGCAATGCGGCCACAACTTAGCGGCACTTTTTCAGAAGGTTTTAGTATCATGCAATTGCCTAAAGCGATGGCATTGGGTATTGTCCAGTTAGGTACCATGGCTGGAAAATTAAACGGAACAATGGACGCTACAACACCCAGTGCAACATGCGTTGTTCTGCACTCCACCCCTCTGCTAACTTCCAGCACTTCGCCGGTTACAAGTTGCGGCAAAGAGGTGGCAAACTCTGTAAGCTCAATGCATTTTTCAATTTCAGCAACAGACTCACTATAGGTTTTACCATTCTCTTCGCTACATAATTTTGCCAGTTCATCCAGGTGTTTTTCCAATAAAAATTTGTATTTAAAAAATACCTGCACTCTTTCTTTGATGGGTGTTTTGCTCCATGTTGCAAAAGCTTTTTTTGCAGCCGTTACGGCATCATCCAGGTCGGATTTTACAGACAATGGTACGGCAGATAAAAGCATTCCATCCAAAGGAGAAATTACAGGAATTGATTCAGAAGAAGCTGCATCAACAAATTGCCCGTTAATATAATTTTGAACCAGGGAATATTTCATGGTATTTTCTTTACTATAAATTTTGCAGAAATGAAAGGGTAATTTAAAAATAAATTTGCACAATACCGGAGGTTAATTTCTTTTCCGTTACTTCCCGGAGTATGATCCTGCAGTGGACGTTATGTGCCTCAATTATAACTACCTGGTAAATTTTATCAATCGAATTTTAAAAAAACCGGTGTAAATCAAACCAAAAGAACCTCTTGTTTTAAAGTGCATACCCCCCGGTAAGGTGGTAATTTATTAAAATAATTATGCACTAATAGCCATTTATATACGGCTTTTAATTATTTTCAGGCATGAAATTTTTTCTATTATTCCTCCTGGTAATATCCGTTTCCGTTAAGGCACAAATAAACCCTGCCCATATTACAATTGCGAGAGACAGTTTTGGAGTGCCTCATATTTTTGCACCTACAGATGCGGAAGTGGCTTATGGGCTTGCGTGGGCAAATGCCGAAGATGACTTTGCAACTTTACAACTGGTGGTACTTTCCGGAAAAGCCATGCTGGGAAGCGCTTTGGGCAAAAAAGGCGCCCTGGCAGATTATGTTGTAAACCTGTTGCGATGCCGGCAACTCGTAGATAAACAATGGCAAACTTTAAGCCCTGATTTTGTAGCGTTGATAAAAGGTTATGTTGCAGGATTGAATGCTTATGCCAAAGCTTTCCCAGGGCAGGTAAAATATAAAAAAGCTTTCCCTTTTGATGAAAAAGAATACCTTACCGCAGTGGTTTTTTCTGTGAGTATTTTTTGTGGAGCAGATCATGTATTGCCACAAATATTATCAGGTAAAATTGCTACCATTGGGTTTACTTCAAAAGGTTCTAATGCTTTTGCTTTTCACCCATCCCGTACAACTACCGGTGAAGCTTTTCTGGCCATTAATGCACACCAGCCTGTAGAAGGGCCAACGGCATTTTACGAAGCGCATTTGCAAAGTGAAGAAGGTTGGAATATGCTGGGTGGTTTATTTCCGGGCGGATGCCTTATTTTTCATGGCACCAACGAAAATCTGGGATGGGCACACACGGTAAATAACCAGGATAAAATTGATGTGTTTCAATTACAAATGAACCCGGACAATAAAAACCAATACAGGTTTGATGGCGAATGGATAGACCTGGAAGTAACCAAGGCAAAACTGCACATCAAAGGTATTCCTGTAACCGTTGGCAAAAAACTGTACTGGAGCAAATATGGTGCAACGGTAAAATCAAAACAAGGTGTATTCAGCATACGGCTGGGTGCCAATATGGATTGCAAAGCGTTGGAAGAATGGTACCGGATGAACAAGGCAAAAAACTTTACCGAATTTTATAAGGCGCTAAGTATGGTAAGCCTGCCCATGTTCAACATCATGTATGCAGACAGGTATGATACTATTTTTTACATCAGCAACGGGAAAATACCTTTTAGAAATCCTTACCCTAAATACCAGTGGGGCAGCACCGTAACGGGCAATACCAGCGCTACTTTATGGAACGAATTTAAACCAGTTACTGCCCTGCCACAGTACATCAATCCACCTTCAGGTTATTTATTTAATACCAATCATTCTCCTTTTTTAGCGACTGACCCTACCTATAATCTTAACCCAAAATTATTTGACAAAAATGATGGGTATGAACTGTTCGACAATAACCGGAGCAAACGTTTTACCGAATTAATGACAGGCGTTGATAAGATGGATTATGAACATTTTAAACGGATAAAATTTGATGAGCAATACCCGGCCACTTTGCAGTTTGCTTACACAATTGATAGTATGATGCAACTGGATGCCAACGCCTATCCCTTGCTGAAAGATGTAATTGTTACCCTGCAGCAATGGAACCGTAATGCCACTGCAGATAGCAAAGGCGCTGCTGTATTTTTATTGGTGTACCAATACCTTGCAGAAAAATTACCAGGCAATGCGGCAAGGGCCGTAACGGTAAAAGAAGGCATAGAAACCTACCAGTACGTTTATGACTATATGATGAAATACTTCAACAACACCAACATTGTACTGGGCGATATTCAAAAATTAGTAAGGGGTGAAGATGTGCGCCCGGCAGGCGGTTTACCGGATGTACTGGCTGCAGCTTATACAACGCCTTATAAAAATGGCATGCTGAAAGTTACCACAGGCGATGCCTATATTTGTTTTGTAAGGTATCCTAAAAACAGGTTGCCCATTATTGAATCAGTCAATACTTTTGGCGCATCCAGCCACCCGGATTCACCGCATTACAAAGACCAGATGGAACTTTTCCGGAATCATCAAACCAAACATATGACGTTGGATAAAAACGAAGTGATGCAGCAGGCGATAAAAATTTATCACCCGGTAAGTAATTAATTATTTTACTCATCATTCTGCATATTCTCTGTGGCACCAAATGCACCGCCGGAAGCATCGGATTGCTGCTCATCTTTTTCATACTTTTTTTTATTTATTTTTTCGCCATCTGTGATATTTACCGCGGCTACTTTTTTCTCCTCAGTGGTAGATGGATTGATGATAGCTTCAGTGGCATTCCCATGCGGAAATCCTTTAAAATCCTGGTCAATTTTATTATCAGGATTACTGGCTACTTCTTCATGCTCTTTAATTGGATCAGGTGCCTTGTTCATACATTTTTTTATTAATAGAGAGAATGCTGTGCCAAACTTTTTATTAGCCATAGTATCTCAAATAAAAAACGTGCACACCATGCTGCACGTTTTAAAATTACCTGTCATAAAAAATGACGAAAAAAAATTTTAGTCTACTTTAAAATCTACTTTGTTATCTCCCCAAAGTAATGTTACTGTTCCATCTTTACCAATGGTAAAAGTCATTTTTTCTGCAAAGGTTGCAGCTTTGCCGGCATTGGCTTTCACTCTCAAAATATCATCTGCCATCTTGTAATCAAAAGCACCCCATTGGTTCCATGTTTTATTAAAAATCATGGTCCACTGTGGGCTTCCTGAAATGCTAAACAATCCATATTTCCCGGCGGGCAAAGCCTGTCCGTTTACCTTCACTGCTTTACTGGTTTCAAATACGGTGGCCTCGTTGGCACCTGTACGCCAAACAGCATCACCTTTGGGTTCCAGGTCTTTGCCAATTGTACGCCCCTTTACGGAAGGCTGGCTGTAATCAATACTGATAACAGCACCAGAGGCAATTGTTTGATTAACTTTTGCAGGCGGGCTGGGCCTTTTACTTTTATCTTCCTTTTTTTCCTGCGCAAATAAAGTGGTTGTTGCAAGCAACAAACCAGCCATAGAAACAACCATTAATACTTTTTTCATAACCTTTTGTTTTTTTAACATGAATGAATATTACAAAGATGATGGTTAATACAACCATTAAATTAATTATTTATTGCTGATAAAGCAAAACTTACTGTTTGAAAGAGATCTTTCATTTCGAAAGGTTTACCTAAAAAATAATCTGCACCTGATTCGATGCAACTGGCGGCGGCATCCGGCAGGGCCGAGATCATAATTACAGGTATCTGGGCAATTTGTTGATTGGCTTTAAAATTTTTACACACTTCTCTTCCATCTGCACCCGATAACAGCATATCCATCAATATTAGGTTAGGCCTGGCTGTCTCAATAAAAATTTCAACATTGTCAGGACTGTCTTTGGCTGTTATTTTATATCCGTTCATCTCCAGCATGACCTTTATCATAAACAGAATATCTGCATTGTCATCTATTACTAAAATATGGTGCTTTTCATTTTGCATAGTTAATTATTGGTTTTTATCAATGTTGTGCAAAGGAAGTGAAAAATAAAAAACAGACCCTTTACCCGGCTCACTGTCAACTCCAATTTTTCCGTCATGGCGATGTATAATTTCAGCAGCAATAAATAATCCAATTCCAAAGCCTGGAAAAGTTTTTTCATCCCGGCCTTGCACACGGTAAAACCGCTGAAATATTTTTTGCTGATCTTGTTTGCTGATGCCGATACCCGAATCAATAACAGAAACCTGCAATTTCGTTTCGATTATTATGGTATTTACACTTATTTGCTTACAATTATGCGAATACTTGGCAGCATTGGTTAAAAAGTTAATCAGCACCTGCCCGATACGGTCCCTGTCTGCGTATACACCTGTATTTTCCCCGGGAATAAATTCAATAACGCAGTCTGGTTCAATATGCTGAATTTGCTTTACTGTTTCTGTGATCAGTTCATTTAAGCAAAAATGTTCCTTGTTAAGCTGCAAACTACCTGATTTTATTTTGGATAAATCAAGTAAATCGGCAATCAGCGTGGTTAAGGTTACAATTTGTTTGTTGACTGTTTCAAGAGAATTTTTTAAAAACTCATCGCCCTTTTCTTTGTACATGCTCATCAAAATCTGCACATAGCCTTTGATAGAAGTGATAGGTGTTTTTAATTCATGACTGGCCATACTGATAAAGAAATCTTTTTGCTGTTCACTTTCCTTTATCTCATGAATATCGGTACTGGTACCAACCCATATTTGTATTTTTCCATTGGTATCTGTTTGTGGCAGCGCCCTGCTTAACTGCCAGCGGTAAGTACCGTCATAACTTTTAAAGCGGTGTTCAAAAATAAAATCTTCGCCAGTGGCAATGGAGTGTTGCCATTTTTTTATATTTTCTTCCAGGTCATCCGGATGTACCATCTGCGCCCATCCATTGTTTTGCAACTGTTCAAAATTCATCCCTGAATAATCGTACACGGCCTGGTTAAAATAATTTAAATCGCCATTGGCATCACTGGTCCAGATAAGCTGTGCCATTGAATTAGCCAATAACCTGAACCGCTCTTCACTTGCCGTAATCTGTATTTCTATTTGCTTTTGTTTTGTAATATCCCTGGCAATTTTAGAGGCGCCGATAATATTGCCATTTGCATCTTTTATAGGCGAAATGGTTAGGGAAATATCCACTGTTGTTTTATCTTTTTTAACGCGGCGGGTTTCAAACGAATACAGGCCCAACCCCTTTCCAATCTTATCCAGAATTTCTACTTCATCTTCTATTTGATCGGGTGGTATAATGGTTGAAAGTGGCAGCCCGATTATTTCTTCTGCCTTGTAGCCAAACATTTTTTCAGCAGCTTCGTTCCAACTGGTGATTGTACCGTCTAATTTCTTACTAATAATTGCATCTGCAGATGATTGTACAATAGCTGCGAGCCGGGCAACTTCTTCTTCATGTGCTTTATCTTCCGTAATATCCAGCAAAGTACCTATCATGCGCTGCGGCTGCTTGTATTCATTATAAATTACCTTGCCCCTGGTTCTTATCCAGTGTATACTTTTATCAGGCCACACCACCCTGGCTTCATAATAATAAATGCTTGTTTTGGTGGCTTCTTCAAAGGCTTTTTCAACTACTGTATGCAGGTCATTGGGGTAAATCTGGTTGCGCAATTGCGGGTGTTGCAGCAGGGCAGCAGCAGGGTGGCCAAAAATTTCTGCCAGCCTGGGTGAATGAACTATTTCGTTTGTTTGCAGGTTAAGATCCCAGGTAGCCATTTTTGTGCCTTCGGTTGCAAGCCGCAGGCGTGCCTCGTCCACTTCAAGCCTTTTCTTGTCTGCTACTTTTTCAGTAACATCATTTACCGTAACCATTATGCCCGATACAACACCTTCTGTTTCAAACAAAGGTGCATATACGTAATCAAAATAAAATTGCCGCATCCCATCATTACCCTGTACGTATGCCACCGATTCATTTTCCCTGATGATTTTTGCATGGGTAAAAACTTCGTTCAGCAAGACAGGATATTTCTGGCCTTTCAATTCCGGAAAAACATCCAGCAATTTTTTTCCCACTACTTCAGCTTCTTCTTTACGCCAGATGTTTTTATACATTTCAATATTGGCTGTTTCTATTACAAAATCAGCGCCCCTCAAAATTGTCATGGCTATGGGCGATTGCATTACCATATTTTTAAAATGCTTTTCACTTTCAGCCAATGAGTATTTTGCTTTTACCAGCGAGGTAACTTCATTGGCAACTACTATAATTCCCGAGATAGAACCATCCGCTTCTTTCAAAGGTTTAAAAATTGCATTAAAATAAGCATTTTGTATTTTACCAAACCTGTTCATCGGAACAGAATTTTCTGAAGTAGTGTGTGCAATACCGGTTGTTAAAACTGCTGTCAGAAAACCTTCAACCGCTTCTCTTCCCTCAGGCGAGGTTTCAAATAAAGGCCGTCCTATTAATTCATTTTGGGATTTACCAACAATTTTAAGGTACACCAAATTTGCCATTTCCACAATAAAAGAAGGGCCACGTAAAATAGCAATACCTACCGGTGCCTGCATTACCATATTGCGAAATTTTTTTTCACTCTCATTAAAAAGGTTTACAAAATCTATTTGTGCCCCGCTTTTTTTATTGTCTTCCTGTTTTTTTAAAATACCTTTTGGTCTTATTTTTTCAGTTGTATCAGTGCATAGCACTAGTACACCACCAGGTTTATCTCTTTCATCATTTACCGGGCTGTAACTAAATGTCCAGTAAACATCTTCCAATTTTCCATTGCGGTAAATGGGTATTAACTGGTCTTCTCTCCATACAGCCTGTCCGGTTTGCAGTACTTCATCTATTAAAGATTTTATAATTGTCCCTATTTCCTCCCAAGCCTCCTGGGCAGGCATTCCCAATATCACAGGATACTTTCCATCTACCCCTAAAAAAGGTCGGTATGCATCATTGTAAAAACATATTAATTGAGGTCCCCACCATAAAAACATAGGAATTTTTGAACTAAGAACAAAGCCCAGCGTGGTACGTAAACTCTGGGGCCAGGAAGGAGGGTCGCCTAACGGGGTAGCTGACCAGTTTTTTGTACGAATCAATTGACCCATTTCTCCGCCACCGGAAAGAAAAGAATGAGTAGCTGATAAAGATGTTGCTGCGTTTATATCCGGCATTTTATAGTATGTAAGATAAACTAGTAATGGCTGATTTTAGTATGGCTAATAGTAGCAAATATCGGTCTGCATTATTGATTTACAGAAAAATATTAAAATAAAATGATGATGTAAGTAATTATTAAAGCAAATTATGTGCTGAATTTTTTAATATTACAAGGCATGATATTAGTACATAGTATTATAAAATTTATATCCCCGTTTTACCCGGCTTACAGGGGTAAATGAAAATAAAAAGATTACAAAAAATGATGAGTAAGCAAAGAAAAAATCAACAAACTGACCTTTTTGAAATGTTGCCTCAAGCCATAGCTGCATTAAAAAAAAATATTATTGAACCTATTTTTGGAGAGAACCGTTCGGATAAATATGCCAATAAAAGGCCACCGTTAAGATCTGAATTATTTACAGAACTCCAACTGGAACAGCACGCCAGCGCAATTTCCAGGAAACACCAGCTTATTTTGGGGCATCCGTCAGAACAGTTGTTGAAACGGCTGGCAGAAAATGAAAATATTTTACTGGAAGTACATGCGGCCTTAACTGAAGCAGTAAAAAACAATACCCGTATAGTGCCGGCAGGCGAATGGCTGCTGGATAATTTCTACCTGATAGAAGAACAGATTTATACAGGAAAAAAACATTTACCCAAAGGATACAGCAAGGGGCTGCCGCAACTTTTAAAAGGAGAATCTGCCGGTTTACCGAGAGTGTATGATATAGCTGTAGAAATTATTTCCCACAGTGACGGACATGTTGACCTTAACAGCCTTGTTGGTTTTGTTACCGCTTACCAAACCAATACCTGGTTGAAATTAGGCGAATTGTGGGCCATTCCTATTATGCTCCGGCTGGCATTAATTGAAAATCTGCGTCGCCTTTCCATACAGATAGCCAGTGATATCATCAATAAAACGCTGGCAAATAAATGGGCCGATAATATGATTGATGCCGCAGAAAATGACCCCAAAAACCTGGTATTGGTTATTGCAGACATGGCAAGAAGTGAACCGCCCATGGACAGTGCTTTTGTAGCTGAATTAACGAGGCGCCTACAGGAAAAGGGTAATGCACTTTCGTTGCCGCTTAACTGGATAGAACAACGCTTGTCAGAAGACAGCCTTAGCAGCAACGAACTGATACACCAGGAAAACCAGAAGCAGGCGGCCGACCAGGTTTCTATCAGCAACAGCATCAGCAGCCTTCGCTTTTTAAGCACTACCGACTGGCGGGAATTTGTAGAAAACACCAGCATTGTAGAGCAGGTACTGCGACGGGATATCAATGGTGTATATGCGCAAATGGATTTTTATACCCGTGATAATTACAGGCACGTGATTGAAAAAATTGCCAAAAAAAGCAGCTTAACAGAAAAGGAAGTGGCAGAAATGGCATTACAGCTTGCAAAAGAAAATGCGCAAAAAAGCGATGACCCAAGGTTAATACATGTAGGATATTTTTTAACATGCGATGGGTTGGGGCAAATGGAGCGGATTTCTAAAATGAAATTCTCCACTGTAGATTCCTGCAAAAAAATATTTAATAAAATTCCGTTGCTTATCTATGCCGGGGGTATTGTATTGATGTCTGCATTAATATCCTGGTACCTGGTGTATGTAACTTATAAGGAAGGAGTATCTGACAAGCAGTTGATTATAGTTGGCATTTTAATTTTACTGGCCACCAGTCGTTTATCCGTAGCCATTATAAACTGGCTGGCAAACATGATTGCCAAACCTTTTTTATTACCCCGGATGGATTTTTCAAAAGGCATACCGGAACAAAACCGTTCCATGGTAGTTGTGCCCACCATTCTTAGTTCTGCAGAGGGAATTAATGATCTGGCCGAAGGATTGGAAGTACGTTTTTTAGCCAACAGAGACGAACACCTGCAATACGCATTGGTAACAGATTTTAAAGATGCGGCCACCGAAACTTTACCTGAAGATGAATTACTGGCAGAAACCGTTCTCAATAAAATCATTGAATTAAACAAAAAATACGACCGGCAAACCAATGACACTTTTTTTCTTTTTCACCGAAACAGAAAATACAATGCAAAAGATAAAATATGGATGGGCCACGAACGCAAACGCGGAAAGTTAGCCGAACTAAATTCATTGATACTTGGTAACGACCAAAATTATTTTTCACTTATTGTTGGAGATGAAGCCATTTACAGGTCGGTAAAATACATCATCACCCTTGATACAGATACACAGTTACCAAGAGATGCAGGCTGGAAAATGGTGGCAACCCTGGCGCATCCTTTAAATAGTGCTGAGTACTCGCAAAAGAAAAAAAGGGTAACCAACGGCTATACCATACTGCAGCCAAGGGTTAGTAACAGTTTGCCTGGCAGCAGCAGTTCTATCTATACAAAAATACATGGCAACGAGCCTGGCACTGATCCCTATACCAGGGCTACTTCGGATGTGTACCAGGATCTTTTTAAAGAAGGATCTTTTATTGGCAAAGGCATTTACAATGTGGCGGCTTTTGAAAAAGCTTTGCACAATGTATTACCCGACAATTCAATTTTAAGTCACGATCTTTTAGAAGGCTGTTATACCCGTTCGGGATTGATAACAGATATCCAGTTGTATGAAGCATATCCTACCCGGTACAGCACCGATATGCAAAGAAGGCACCGCTGGATAAGGGGCGACTGGCAGATAGCCAATTGGATTTTACCTTTTGTTCCTGCTATCAATAAAAAGATTGTAAACAATCCACTCTCTTTGTTATCCAAATGGAAAATTTTTGACAATATCCGGCGCAGCCTGATACCACAGGCATTGCTTCTGCTGCTTTTATACGGCTGGGTATTTTCACCGGCACCCTTATTCTGGACGGTAGCAGTTTCTCTGATTGTTTTATTACCCGCCATTATCAGCTTTTGCTGGTCGTTGTTGAACAGACCTGCTGACGTACTTTTTTCACAGCATTTTATTTTTTCTTTTCGTTCTGCAAGCGATCAGTTTTATCAATATGTAATTGAACTTTTCTGTTTGCCTTACGAAGCATTTTCAAATACCGATGCCATTTTACGCACGCTTTGGCGCATGTTTATCAGCCATAAAAACCTGCTGCAATGGAACCCTTATCACAGCACCCTTGTTACTAAAAGAACAATTGCAGCGGTGTATGCCACCATGTGGTTTGGCCCATTTCTTTCAGTTGCATTGTTTGTTTATTTAACAATATATGCACCCGTATCGTTGATTTTTGCGGTGCCGTTTATAGCCATCTGGATATTGGGCCCTTTTGTAGCCTGGTTTATAAGCAGAGAGGTTACACAGGAAAAAGAAATTTTTTCTGCAGAACAAAATATTTTTTTACGGGTACTGGGCAGAAAAATATGGAGCTTTTTTGAAACCTTTGTGAATGAAAAAGATAACTGGCTGCCGCCTGATAATTACCAGGAAGAGCCGGTTGAAAGAATTGCCCACCGTACTTCACCTACCAATATCGGCCTGAGTTTGCTGGCCATTTTAACCGCACACGATTTTGGATACATTGTAACCGAAGAGGTGATTATGCGTACTACCAATACGCTTGACACATTGCAGCAAATGGAAAAATACCGCGGTCATTTTTATAATTGGTATGATACAGAAACCCTCATTCCGCTATCACCCAGATACATCTCAACGGTAGACAGCGGCAACCTTACCGGCCACCTTGTTACCATGCAGCAGGGCTTGTTACTACTGGCAGATGAAAAAATATTTACCGAAAGAATGTATGAAGGCCTCCTGGACGCACTAGCTGTGCTTATTGAAAAAACGAATGCTTCAGAACCGCTGAAAGAGTTGTATGAAAAGATTGAAAAAGGCTATGAAGAAAACTGCCAATCTGTAACCAATGCAAAAACTTACCTTGATGATATAGAAACATCTTTTACAAAAATTATTATTGATCTTGATTTTGTGCCCGATAATGAAGATGATGTTTGGGCCCAGAAAGTGTTGCTGCAAATAACAACTGTAAAACAGCAACTGCATTCATTTGTTCCATGGCTGTTATTACCAGCGGCACCGCAAAAATTTCAATACCTGGTTGATGGCCTGCCGCTGATCCCTACCATCAGGCAACTGGCTAAAGTTGAACAAAATTTATTGCAGGTAATTTTTGCCGCTTACTCAACTGATAATACATCCGAAGAAAATGAATGGCTTACCCATTTCAGGCAATTTATTACTGAGGCAGGCAGAAGGGGTAAAGAAATTTTATTAACGCTTGAAAGGCTGGCAAATAAATGCAGTACACTTTCTATAGTAGAGTATGATTTTTTATACGACCGTTCGCAACACCTGCTTACCATTGGGTATAATGTAGATGAACACCGCAGGGATAACAGTTATTACGACCTGCTGGCATCAGAAGCAAGGCTTACAACTTTTATTGCCATTGCACAGGGAAAATTGCCGCAGGAAAGCTGGTTTTCGTTGGGCCGTCAGTTAACCAACCTGGGCACCAGCCCCATACTTTTATCGTGGAGTGGTTCTATGTTTGAATACCTTATGCCTTTGCTTGTAATGCCTACTTATGAAAACACTTTACTGGATCAAACCTATAAAGCGGTTATTCAAAAGCAAATTGATTATGGTAAAAAAAGAGGCGTGCCATGGGGTATTTCAGAGTCGGGTTATAATATGGTGGATGCACATTTAAATTATCAGTACCGGGCCTTTGGTGTACCCGGCCTTGGCTTCAAACGCGGTCTGGCAGAAGACCTGGTTATTTCGCCATACTCTACCATGATGTCGCTGATGGTGGCACCCCAGGATGCCTGTGATAACCTGCAGGTGTTAAAAGAAGCAGGCTTTGAAGGACGGTATGGATATTACGAAGCGATTGATTATACAGCTTCCCGCCTGTTAAGACGACAAACCAGCTCGGTGGTAAAATCATTTATGGCACATCACCAGGGCATGAGTTTTTTATCGTTGGGGTATATTTTATTCGACAAGCCGATGCAGCAAAGATTTGAAAATGATGTTCAGGTAAAAGCCACATTACTTTTATTGCAGGAAAGAATACCAAGGGTTACCACATTTTATTCACCCAGTGTACATACAGGCGATGCCAGTGTGAACCCTTCTATTGATACTTCCATGAGAGTGATTAATACACCCCATACAAGTATTCCGGAAGTGCAGTTATTATCAAACGGCAGGTACAATGTAATGGTAACCAACGCTGGTGGCGGTTACAGCCGGTGGAAGAATATTGCACTTACCCGTTGGCGTGAGGATTGTACAGCCGATAACTGGGGTACTTTCTGTTATATCCGCGACCTGGATAATGATGTATTCTGGTCATCAGCCTTTCAACCCTCGCGGCAGGAAGGTGACAATTATGAAGCAGTATTTTCACAGGGAAGGGCAGAGTTCCGCCGCCGCGATTTTTCATTGGAAACGCATACAGAAATTGTGGTATCGCCAGAAGATGATATTGAATTAAGAAGAATCCACATCACCAACCGCAGCC
>JAYUBR010000643.1:0-5181 GCA_043740775.1 Ferruginibacter sp.
TATAAAAACAAAAAATAACATACCCGTAAATTGCTATCATTGCGGAGAACAATGCGATGAGATTGTTGAAATGGACAGCAAAACATTTTGCTGCGAAGGCTGCAAACAGGTGTACCTGTTGCTAAGCGAAAACAATCTTTGCACTTATTATAATTTTGATAAAAACCCTGGTATAAAAGCCAAAGGGAAATTTGTAAGTGAACGCTTTGCTTACCTTGATGATGCCGGCACTGTAAATAAACTGGTGCAGTTCAGCAGCGATACGCAAACCAACGTAACTTTCAATCTGCCACAAATGCATTGCTCCAGTTGTGTTTTTTTGCTCGAAAACCTGCACCGAATTGCACCGGGCATTACAAAATCGCAGGTTAATCTTCAACGCAAAGAAGTGTTCATCATTTTTGATCCAAAACAAATTTCATTGCGCAAGGTGGTGGAACTGCTGGCCTTTATTGGCTATGAACCCTGCATCAGTTTAAAAGACAGCACTCAAAAAAAAGCTGTTACCTATAATAAAAAACAGATCTACCAGATAGGCGTTGCAGGCTTTTGTTTTGCCAATATCATGATGCTGAGTTTTCCGGAATATTTTTCTTCGGGCAACATCGAACAGGCCGGGTTAAAAGCCACCTTTACCTGGCTCAACTTATTTTTATCGCTGCCTGTACTGTTGTTCAGCGCATCTTCTATTTTCATTTCGGCCTGGAAGGCCCTTCGGCAAAGGTTTTTAAACATTGATGCACCCATTGCCCTGGCTATAATTGTTACCTACAGCAGAAGCTATTACGAAATCATTTCCGGCCATGGCGCAGGCTATCTCGACTCCGGAACTGGGATAGTATTTTTTATGCTCATTGGCAGATGGTTTCAAAACAAAACCTACGATTCAATCTCCTTCGACAGGGATTACAAGTCTTATTTCCCCCTCGGTGTTACGGTTATAAAAAACGGAACAGAAAAAAACATCCCGGTTACGCAATTGAAAAAAGATGATTGTATCATTATCCGTAACGAAGAAATGATTCCCGCCGATGCGGTTTTAATAAAAGGCAGCGCCAATGTAGACTACAGTTTTGTAAGTGGAGAAAGTGCCCCCCTGCAAAAAAATATGGGCGAATTAATTTATGCCGGCGGCAAACAATGCGGCAGCGCCATTGAATTACAAATCATCCATGAAGTGTCTCAAAGTTATATCACGCAGTTATGGAACAACGATATTTTTAAGCACAAAAAAAACAGGGAGCAATCATTCATTCATCCCTGGAGCAGGTATTTTACCCTGGCATTATTTTCCGTTGCCATCTTTACCGCTGTTTACTGGAGCTTTACTGATACAACAAAATTATTGCCAGCTGTTACGGCGGTGCTGATTGTTGCCTGCCCTTGCTCACTACTGCTTTCGGCCACCTTTACCTATGGCAACATGCTGCGCATTTTTGGCAAACACAAGCTGTACCTGAAAAATGCCGGGGTTATAGAAAGCATGGCAAAAGCTGATACCATTATTTTTGATAAAACCGGAACCATCACTCAAAATCATGCTTCGCAGGTTTTATATACCGGCACACCACTTAGTAAAAAAGAGCTGGCGGTAGTGCAGGCTGTAACCCGGCAATCAGCGCATCCGTTAAGCAAAATAATTACAGATAATTTAGGAGGCGTTAGTGGTGACCAGTTATTAACAGTGAATAATTTTAAGGAATTTACCGGCAAGGGAATAGAGGCCGTTGTAAACGATGTGCCAGTAAAAATTGGTTCCGCTTCTTTTGTAAATGAACTCTATGATACCGGTGGATACGACACAGGATCGCATATTCATGTACAGTTTAATAAAGTACATATGGGTGCTTTTACCATCAGCAACCAGTACCGTCCCGGCATTAAAAAAGCAATTAGTTTATTACAGCAAAAAGGATATGAACTGCACCTGCTGTCGGGGGATAATGATGCCGAAAAAAATAACCTGAACAAACTGTTTGGCAAAGGCAGTGATATACAGTTTACCCAATCGCCACAGAACAAACTTGATACAATAAAAACATTACAGAACCTGCACAAAAATGTATTGATGTTTGGCGATGGCCTCAACGATGCCGGGGCGCTGATGCAAAGCGATACGGGGATTGCTGTAAGCGACAACACCATGCAGTTTTCACCGGCCTCCGATGCCATTATTGATGGTAGTAAAATCGACCTGGCACCACAATTTCTGGCTTATGCCAAAGCCGGTAAAAAAATTGTTACTGCCAGTTTTATCCTTTCTATCCTGTACAATTTTATTGGGTTGTCTTTTGCCGTACAGGGAACCCTCTCGCCTATTGTAGCAGCCATTTTAATGCCCGCCAGCAGCATTAGTATTGTATTGCTTGTAACACTTTTATCATCGATGAGTGCAAGAAGAACCGGGTTAAAGTAATTGAGTTGTAAACACTCCGGATACATGCTGGGCCAAAGTCAAAAAGCCACTGTTAAATCTAACCATTATCATCATCTCCGGGGATTTATTACACCTGATTGACAAGGAGTTTTTACCCTTTATGACGAATATCACCCCACCCTTGTGGCTGCATCATATATTTCCGAAACGCCCTATAATAAATTTGCTGTTATTAAATCTTATCACATTGAGTGCACTTTTTGTATTAATCGGAATCAGCATTGTTGTAGCAGGGAGTTTTCTTGCCGCTTTTTTATGGAGCGTAAATAAAGGTCAGTTCGATGATGATTATACTCCATCCGTAAGAATGCTTTTTGACAATGAAACCAAGCCAGCACCAACAAAAAAAGAAGTTCCAGTAAAAAATATAAACCAAAACAAATAAACAATCATATGCAGGTAGAAAAATTTTATTACGATAACAGGACTGTAAAAAATTTTGCTTTCGCTACTATCTTATGGGGCGTAGTAGGTATGCTTGCAGGCCTGTATGTAGCGCTTGAGCTTGTTTTTCCCGCTCTTAATTTTACTCAATACGGTTCATTCGGCAGGCTTCGTCCATTGCATACCAATGCCGTGATATTTGCTTTTGTGGGCAATGGTATTTTTATGGGTGTGTATTATTCGTTACAACGTTTGTGTAAAGCCCGTATGTTTAGCGATACCTTAAGCAAAATACATTTTTGGGGATGGCAACTCATTATTGTTGCAGCCGCTATTACGCTGCCGCTGGGCATTACAGCTGGTAAAGAATATGCAGAACTGGAATGGCCGATTGATATTGCCATTACCCTGATGTGGGTTGTATTTGGCATTAACATGTTTGGTACCATCATTAAAAGAAGGGAAAAACATTTGTATGTTGCCATCTGGTTTTACATCGCCACATTTGTTACGGTGGCAGTGTTGCACATCACCAATTCGATGGAATTGCCCATCAGTCTTTTTAAAAGTTATTCATTGTACGCAGGTGTGCAGGATGCGTTGGTACAATGGTGGTATGGCCATAATGCGGTGGCATTCTTTTTAACTACGCCCTACCTCGGGTTGATGTATTACTTTCTGCCAAAAGCAGCTAACCGCCCTGTTTACTCTTATAAATTATCAATCATACATTTTTGGTCACTGATATTTTTATACATCTGGGCAGGCCCGCATCATCTTTTATATACTGCTTTACCCAACTGGGCGCAGTCGCTTGGTGTTGTGTTTTCTGTCATGCTTATTTTTCCAAGCTGGGGCGGTATGATCAATGGCTTACTTACACTTCGTGGTGCATGGGATAAAGTAAGGGATGATGTTATTTTAAAATTTATGGTGGTAGCCGTTACTGCTTATGGTATGGCAACTTTTGAAGGGCCGTTGTTATCCCTTAAAAGTATCAGCGCCATCAGCCATTATACAGACTGGATTATTGCACACGTACACGTAGGCGCATTGGGCTGGAACGGTATGCTCACCTTTGGTATTTTATACTGGTTAATACCCAGAATATTTAATACCCCATTGTATTCTAAAAAACTCGCCAACAACCACTTTTGGCTGGGTACTTTGGGTATTGTATTTTATGCCGTACCAATGTATTGGGCGGGCTTTACACAAAGCAGTATGTGGAAACAATTTACAGAAGCAGGCCAGTTAAAATATACTTTTCTTGAAACAGTTACCTACATGAAACCATTTTACGCCATGCGTTCTTTGGGCGGCACATTGTATTTGATAGGCACTTTGTTTATGGTGTATAATATTTACAAAACAGTAAAGGCTGGTAAACTAATTGCTGATGAAGCCGCAGAAGCCGCTCCATTGGAAAAGGAATATGTTGCACATAAAGGTGAACATTGGCACAGGGCTTTTGAAAGAAAACCCGTACAGTTTATGGTACTGAGTTTAGTGATAATACTGATTGGTGGAGTGGTGGAAATGATACCAACTTTCATGATTAAATCAAACGTGCCTACCATTAGCAGCGTAAAACCCTATACCCCGCTTGAGTTACAGGGCCGTGATATTTATGTAAGAGAGGGTTGTTATACCTGTCACTCTCAAATGATACGCCCTTTCCGCAGTGAAACAGAGCGCTATGGTGAATATTCAAAAGCGGGTGAGTTTGTATACGATCATCCATTTCAATGGGGCAGTAAAAGAACAGGACCCGATCTTGCAAGAGAAGGCACTGGTAATCTCAAAAAAACAAATGGCTGGCACTTCCGTCACTTCCGGGAGCCCTCTTCCATGAGCGAAGGTTCTATTATGCCGCCTTATGCATTTATGCTGGAAGATAACCTTGATACATCTACCACCAGGACAAAAATAAATGCCATGAGAACGTTGGGTGTACCCTACGAAAAAGGGTTTGAAGATGCCGCCAATGCCAACCTGATGGAACAGGCAAAAGCCATTTCGGATAATTTAAAAACAGACAGCATCAGGGTTTCGCCAAATAAAGAAGTGATTGCTTTGATCTCGTATATACAACGCCTTGGAAAGGATATTAGTAACGAACCAAAAAATAAATAAGCCATGTTCAAATTCATAAAACAATATGCCGAAAAAATAGACCATGCATCTGTTTATCCAATGATTTCTTTATTTATTTTTTTCTTATTCTTTGTAGTACTGCTTGTATTGGTTAAAAAAATGGACAAAGAAAGGATCAATATATTATCAAACATACCATTGGATAGAGAAGAAACCACCACATCAACCATTTAAAAAACACCGTATGTTTTTACAAGATATTA
>JAYUBR010000644.1:0-1498 GCA_043740775.1 Ferruginibacter sp.
ATTTGATGATATGATTGTAAAAGTGGATTACTCAGATTTATTGATAGAAGAAAAGATAAAAAAGCAAAATGCAATTAAGTGAGTGTAAAAAAAATACTTTAGTGAAACACGTTTATAAATCTCTTTTGTACTTGTTGCCTGTTTTATTTGCAGCCTGCACACATACACAAAAATCGGGGCCTAAACTATTTGATCAGCTTCCTGCTGATTCTACCGGTATCAACTTTATTAATCAACTCTCTATTGATGATCAGTTCAATATTTTCACTTATCGTAACTATTACAATGGGTGCGGCGTTGCCATAGGCGACATTAATAATGATGGCCTGCCAGATATATTTTTTACCGCAAACATGCTGCCTAACAGGCTCTTTTTAAACAAAGGCAATTTTAAATTCGAAGATATAACTGAAAAATCCGGTATTCTAAAAAAGGCTAAATGGTCTACCGGCGTAAGTATGGCCGATGTAAACGGTGATGGATTTATAGATATTTATGTTTGTAACAGTGGCGATATAAAAGGCGATAATAAACAAAATGAATTGTATATTAATAATGGTAACAATACATTTACAGAGCGGGCAGAAGAATATGGCCTGGCAGATAAGGGCTATTCAACCCATGCCGCGTTTTTTGACTATGATCATGATGGTGATCTGGATTTATTCCTGCTAAACAATTCTTTTAAAGCCATTGGTAGTTTTAATCTGCAGCAGAACGAACGCAATGTCAGGGACTCCATGGGTGGTCATAAACTATTTCGGAACGATGGAGGACATTTTACGGATGTGAGTGCTGCTGCCGGTATTTATGGAAGCGTTATTGGTTTTGGATTAGGTGTTACAGTTGGAGATGTAAATGGAGATGGCTGGCAGGATATTTATGTATCCAATGATTTTTTTGAACGGGATTATTTATACATCAATAATAAAAACGGCACATTTACAGAATCGCTGGAAAACCAGATGCACAGCATTAGCAATGCCTCCATGGGTGCAGATATGGCCGATATCAATAATGATGGACATCCGGATATATTTGTTACAGAAATGTTGCCGGAGCAGGAAGCCCGCATTAAAGTAAACACCACTTTTGAAAACTGGGACAAATATCAACTTGATCTGAAATACGATTACTGGAACCAGTTTACCCGCAATACACTCCAGTTAAATAATGGCAACAATACCTTCAGCGAAATAGGCCGTTTGGCGGGAGTACATGCTACCGACTGGAGCTGGGGCGCCCTGATAACCGATTTAAATAATGACGGATACAAGGATATTTTTATAGCTAACGGAATTTATAAAGACTTAACAAACGAAGATTACATTCAATACATTTCCAATTATGAGGTGATGAATGGGATAATGACCAGCAAGGATAAGGATAAAAGTGCCTATAAGAAGTTAATCGATTTAATGCCATCGAATGCGTTATCAAACTATGCGTATAGCAACAATGGTGACTTAACGTTTACGAACAAGGCAAAGGAATGGGG
>JAYUBR010000645.1:0-1496 GCA_043740775.1 Ferruginibacter sp.
TAACGGAGCATATCATAGGTATGTACATGAGCCGTTAAAAAATCCTTCAGCAATTTAGGATTGGCAATACCACAAACCAGTAGCATGTCTGTGCTGTGAGATATATCGGCTTCTGTTTTTGTAAAAAGATGGTAAGGATGGGTGTATAATATTTCAGTAAAAAATACCTGCTGATGTGGTGCAGGCCTGAGTTCACTAACAATCAGGTCTCTTTCTTCTTCACTTAAATTGTGCTTGCATTTTGTTACAATAATGAACTGTGCTCTTGCAGCGCTTTTTTTAATATCTCTAAGGTCGCCCGCAGGCAATAAAAAATCACGTGTATATAAATTGGTGTAATCCGTCAATAAAATATTTAATCCTGCATTCACCTGGCGGTGCTGAAAAGCATCATCCAAAATAATCACCTGCGTTTTGGGGCGGTCGTGCAGCAACTGTGGTATGGCCTCCAGCCTTTCCTCCCCTACGGCCACACTAACATCCGGAAACTTTAAATGAAACTGCATTGGTTCATCGCCGATATCCAATGCCGTTGTATTTTCATTGGCAAGTCCATATCCTTTCGTTTTTCTTTTATAGCCACGGCTAATGGTGGCGGTGGCATAATCATTTTTTAATAAACGCAGCAGGTACTCTACCATGGGCGTTTTACCCGTACCTCCAACAGCAAGGTTACCCACACAAATAATTGGAAAATTAAAGGAGGATGATTTAAGATAATTTTTATCAAATAACTTATTTCTTATCCATACAATAATGCCATATAAAAAAGAGAGGGGCAAAAATAAATATCGAAAACTTTTTAGCAAGGGGTAAATTTTAAAAGGTAAAAATGCTTTCGGGTGTAATACAATAATCTAACTTAATATCATGCTTGTCTATATCTTCAATATTTTCAACTGCGTCAAAATAGCTGAATCCAATCTTAATACTATTGGTGCTGCATTGTTTTAAAAACCGGTCGTAATACCCCTTGCTATATCCTACCAGGTTACCATTTTTATCAAAGCTTAATAAGGGCACAAAAAACATTTCAATATCAGCCGTACGCATTTTATGGCCATCAACCGGTTTATCAATACTGTATGGATTGGTTTCAAAAAAGCTATCATTCTCTACCATCACTGCATACATTTCACAAGAGTCATTGTGGGTTGTCATTACAGGATAAACCAATTGCTGGTCTTTATTTTTAAAGTAATAATAGTATGTAATATACTGAGGGTCAAGCTCTCTTAACTTTTTTATAGGTGCATAAGTCATGATCAAAGCAGGTATATTTACCAGTAGTTTTTGAAACTGTATCAGCATCAGGTCGTCCATTTTTGCTCTTTGAGCAACAGAAAGCCGGAGCCGTTTTTCTTTGTACATTTTTCTGATGTCGCTTTTTTGCATTTCCTGCTGAAAGATTGAGCAAATAATAAAAATAATCTGAACCAATAAGGAGATGATCTTTTTATTGGATAAAGATAGAAAAGATTGTAGTGCCGTAATTA
>JAYUBR010000646.1:0-1496 GCA_043740775.1 Ferruginibacter sp.
TGCCGATGCAAAGCCCGTCATTTTAGCTGCCTCATCATTTGCCAGCAGCAATTCGCCTTTATAATTTCGTAATTGAATTGCGCCAGGTATATTTTTAAACGTTAGTTCTAATTGTTCTTTGGCTAATTTTATTTTTTCCTGCGCATACTTTTCTTCGGTGATATCTCTAAAGTACCAGGCCCATCCGTATGATATTCCATCATCTCCAATAACTGCATTCCCATATCTCTGAATAATGCGGCCGTCTTTAAAATGCACTTCCTCTTTTACCTTTTCTTCAGGATGGTTATAGCAATAATTTACCCTGTCTATAAACCCTTGGGGATCTGTTAGCTGAGTCATGGCAAATTGCAATGCGGCTGCATCGTCTTTTTTTTGAACGATATCGGCCGGTATCTGCCATAATTCAACAAAGTGCTGATTAAAAGAAATCATATTGCCTTTGGTATCCACAATCAAAATACCATCGGGTATTGCATTGTTTTGTGCTTCTAAAACTGCCTGGCGGTATTTTAATTTCTCTTCAACTTCTTGCTGTTCTGTAATATCCATGCTGATGCCAGTAAGTGTTTCGGCTTCACCCTTATCATTGTAATAATATTTTCCAACAGAGCGAATGCAACGTACAGCGCCATCGTTTGCTCTTTCAATATAATATTCTACATCATAAAATGTATGATTAATTCTTGCTTCTTCTACTTTTTTAAAAGCCTTTTCTTTATGCCCGGGTAAAATAAGTTTATGCCAGTCTTCATATACAAGGTCTTCACATAGTTCATCGTATCCCCACATTATTTTATGCAGGGCACTCCATTCCAACTTTTGTGTTTGCATGTTTAATGACCAGGTACCTACATTGGCAGATTCGGTGGCAAGCTTTAAATGTGTTACCATTTCCTGATGTAACTTTTCCCTTTCTTCAATTTTTGTTTGGGCTATTTTCTGTTCGGTAATATCTCTTGTAAAGCATCGGGTGTAAACAAACTTACAATCTTTTGTAAATACATTAGAACTGATTAACACATCCCTCACCGAACCATCTTTGCGGATGAGCTGCGAAGGATAGTCCTGAATTGTTTCAAGATTATTGAGCCGATGAAGAATATCGGTGATAATTTTCTCATCGGTATGAAATTTTTTGACAGACTGCCCGATGTATTCTTCTTTTGCATAACCAAGTGCTTCCATCTCTGCTTTGTTTGCCCAGATAATTTTTCCTTCGGCATTTACCCAATGAAGCATCACCATGGCATTTTCAAAAAAGTCGTTCAGTTCTGTTACATCTAAGATTTGTGCAGTCCCTTCACGATGAATGGAAACAATATCAGGATTTACTTTTTCTTTCATTTCCAATTTTTACTTTTTGAATAAATGATATCGGAACACATTTTTTTTGATTAAATTTTCTTAAAGAAAAAGGGAAGCAAATTTAAAATTGATTGTTTTTTTTGATACACTTATTTTTCATTTACAGGCAATGTAAAATAAAAGGTACT
>JAYUBR010000647.1:0-1495 GCA_043740775.1 Ferruginibacter sp.
AAACCGCAGCCGTAGCAGAGGCCGATGAGCAACCGGTGCTTTAACAGGTTGCAGACTTTTAGCAATGCCCGCACTTCTGACGCATTGAGCACAACCGGTTATACTCCTTTTTTAGGATGAGCAAACCGTTTTTAAAATGTTCTAATTAATGACACTCATACCTTTGAGGATGGAGTACGCTTGCATCGTCGTCCTCCTTTTACAATTTTCGAACTTATTTATTTTCGACTTGAATCGATTGGCAAGCATTGTTGCTTTACAATCAATGCTTAGGTTCTTTTGTTTTTACACCTATACTTGAATAAAAATGGCAAATATGAAAATTGGCAAAACTTATGTAGACTTCATTCAGCCCATTAATGTATTTGCAGATGAGTAACCAACATCTTTTGCCTCTGTACGCCAAAGGATCATCGCCCGTTTAAAATTCATCCCTGCGGCAGATAAAATTACATTCATGTTATCGCCAATAATACCTTTCAGGTAATTGCGGCAAAGCCGGTAATCTTGTTTTAAATGGACAATCACTGGTTCTATTGCTGCTCTTCTGCTATGTTTTTTTCGTTTGGCTTTTGTGATGTTTTTGTCTGGCACGGGCACATGGATTGTAGTGCCTTTATATTGTTTTATTCCTCTGTATCCTCTATCAGCAGATGCATCTTTGGCTTACCTGCCATTGAGTCGTTCAAACTGTTCCAGCACTTCTGGTATTGTTTTGGAATCATGTAAGCTTTGGGTGAAATTAACAGCACCCATAATGATACCGGTGCTTTGGCTGATAGTGATGGAGACTTTACTGCCAAACTCAAACTTTTTATGTTCTTTTCCTTTTGAATAACATTTTACATCAGGTTCATGCAGGCTGTAAATTTTGTCGCTGTCACCCCGCTTTTGTGATAGCACCGGCTGATATAATTTAAGGGCGGGTAAATATGTTCCAAGCCTTGCCAGTGAGAGCTTTCGGCCAGGTTCCCTTACCAGTCTTCCTGCTATAATCTGTATGCTTTTATTTGCTTTTTTTGCTGCCTTTGCGCCATATTTAGTTTTCTTAAAGCGTTGTATATTTTTTAATTTTTTAACCGGTTGGGTGTACGACTGACGAAGATCTATTGATTCCTTATCAGCAATTAATGAAATTAAAATTTATCATTTCAGGAGTTGTATTATTCATTACAACCCAAAGTATCCTTGCTCAAAACTCATTATCAGGAACAATAAGCGATAAAGACACAAAAAGCCTTTTATCCTATGTAACAGTTTCTATCTCTGACTTACACACATTTTCACTTACAGATACTTTGGGCAATTATAATTTCACAAAATTGCCAGCAGCTTCTTACGAAATTCAAATTAGTGCCGTAAGGCACATGGAGGGGAGATTAAAGTGGAAAGCATGGAAGCAGGGCAAACGCATTAAAACTTTCGAGTTATCCCCACTGGTGGATTATTATATGATTGTTTATTGACTACTAAGTTGGTTTTTGCACAAAAAAGC
>JAYUBR010000648.1:0-5154 GCA_043740775.1 Ferruginibacter sp.
TATGTGAACAATGCCGAAAAAGCTGAGATGGATGTAATAGATGCCACTACTTTTAAAATTACACATCAATGGCCGAATAAACCAGGGACTGGTGCCTCCGGCCTTGCAATAGACAGGGAAACCATGCGATTGTTTGCCACTTGCGACAACAAGCGTATGATCGTGATGGACGCTTCTAATGGTAATGTAGTAACAAGTTTCCCAATTGGAGAAGGGGCTGACGGCGCAGGATTTGATAATAGTTTAAAAACTGTTTACTCCTCAAACGGTGAGGGCACACTCACTGTTATTAAAGAACTTTCGGCCGATAAATTTATTTTAACCGGAAATGTAGTAACCAAACCCGGCGCAAGAACGATCACTGTTGATCAAAAAACACACAAGGTTTATCTGCCATCAGGTTTATTTAAACCTGCTTCTAAAGAAACCTTTCGTCCAGAAATAATCCCTGGAACGTTTAAAATATTGGTTGTAGAAATGAAGTGATCATCCTCCTTATCGCAATGTTTCATTCTTTGAATTGTGCTGTGCTAACTGGAAATCCCGGCCACGCTATTTGCCTCCGCCATTTATATTTACGTTTAAATCGGAGAAGCAGAAAGAGTCAATACTCGTGAATTAGTATGCACTGCCGGCTTTTTGGAGAATGGCAGTTGGATAAGGATTTTCCCTATTCCTTTTAGAAAACTGGAATACGATAAGCGGTATAGTAAATATGATTGGGTAGAAATTGATTTGACAAAAAACCCTGGTGATTTCAGACCGGAAAGTTATAAGCCCCGGTCTATTGAAAATGCTTTTAATGTAGTGGGACATATAGAAACTCGTAACAATTGGCAGCAAAGAAAGGACATCGTTTTAAAAAAGGTTTATACCAATCTTACACAACTTAAAGCCGAAGCGAAAGATAAAAATATAGCTACCTCATTAGCTACATTTAAACCTACAGAAATACTGGATTTTACAATAGAAGAGGTAGAGCGGCAATGGGACAAAAATAAATTAGATACTCTCAAAGCAAAAGCGCAACAATTACATTTATTTCAGCATTCAGAAAACCCATTTGAAGTGGTTAATAAATTACCCTTTAAATTTTCTTATAAGTTTAAAGATGTTGAGGGAACTGTCTCAAAACTAATGATTGAAGATTGGGAAATTGGCGCTTTATACTGGAAGATGTTGGCAAAATATGATGGTCATGACCAGGAAACAAAAACCTGTGATGATGTAAGGAAAAAATATTGGGATGATTTTACTTTAACAAAGGACTTGTATTTGTTTTAGGAACAGTTTATGAAAGCCATGTAAAAAACTATCCTAATCCATTTGTTATTATCGGAACATTTCATCCAACATTTCCAAAACCAGTAAAAGAAGAATCGCAATTAAAGTTGTTTTAAAACGGCTACCAGTTATTTATTAAAAACGCAAGGCTCGGTGTATATCTTGATACATCGAGCCCCGAAACTCAATCTTCCTATAATTGGTAAGATGAGTGAATGCAAATTAATGTTCATTTATTGAATAAACATCCAGCCAAAAATTAAAAGTATCTTTCCCTATACCCTAATGGGTATAATTACACAATTTAATACAAAATTATACCTTATTCGGTATAATTAAAATTTATTTCCTACCTTTATACCCTAAAAGGTATAAAATGAACCCTTCAGCATATTTAAAGCAACAACGAAAGCAAAGCAATCTTACGCAGGAAGAATTGGCTGCCAAGACAGGCGTAGGGCTTCGACTGGTGAGGGAAATTGAGCAGGGCAAAACCACCATGCGCATGGATAAAGTAAATCAGATACTGGCGCTGTTTGGTGCCGAACTTGCCGTAACACCAAAAGCACAGAAACATGGCTAAAACCGCAAAAGTATTATACGACGGGGTATTGGCAGCCCGGCTTTCCGAAACGGATGAGGGCTATCTATTGCAGTATAATGGAGACTACCTGCAACAGCCGGGCAGCAAGCCCATCAGCATCTCCCTTCCAAAGCGTCAGGAACCTTACAGTAGTAAAGTGTTGTTCCCTTTTTTTGATGGACTTATACCAGAGGGCTGGTTGCTGGATATTGCTGTGGATCATTGGAAAGTAAAAGCCAACGACCGTTTTGAATTATTGTTAACCACTTGCCGGGACAGCATTGGGGCTGTAACGGTAGAACCTGAATAAGTGAACACATGAATAATTGCTGGTTTTGTTACAAAGATGCCGGGGATGCACACTATCACCCCGCTTGTGCCAAATTTTTTTTTGGTACCCCGGAAGTGCCTTCGCTTCAACTAGATGATGCATTGATAGAGTCGCTGGCCAAACAAACCGTTAACCAGCGGATAGCAGTTACAGGGGTACAGCCCAAATTGTCGCTTACGCTGCAAAAAGAAAAAGGGCATAGTCGCTTAACCATTGTTGGGCTTTGGGGCGAATTTATTTTAAAGCCGCATCATCATGGATACCCCATGATGCCAGAAACAGAAGACCTTACAATGCACCTGGCCGAACTGTTTAAAATACCAGTGTGTGAGCATACACTTCTGCAGGCCAGCAATGGCAGCATGGTATATATTGCCCGTCGTTTCGACCGGATGGAAGGAAAGAAAATACATATTGAAGATCTGTGCCAGTTATCAGAATTTTTAACGGAGAACAAATACAAAAGTTCTTATGAAAAAGCTGGCAAACTGGTAGCTCATTATTGTCATAAAGGGCTTGACCTGCTTAGTTATTTTGAATTGGTTTTATTCAGTTATTTGTGTGGTAATAATGATATGCACTTAAAGAATTTTTCTGTGATGCACCAGCCCGAAGGTATTGTGCTAAGCCCGGCGTATGACCTATTGAATGTAAACCTGCTTAACCCGAAAGATGAAGAAGAACTTGCCCTTACATTGAATGGTAAAAAAGTAAAACTAAAACTGACCGACTTTAAAGCACTGGCTGAAACACTGCGGATAAATGAAAAGGTTTATTACAATAGTTTTAAACTTTTCAGCAGCAAAAATGAGGAAGTAATGGATTTGATTGACCGTTCTTTTTTGGACAAAAAAATGAAGAAGAGGTATAAGGAAATTTGGATGAAAAAGCAGGAACTATTTGGATAAATGGATAATATTGAGCATTAAAAAATAAAATTAAGATATGATAACACGACTGGAATTTGCAGCAATAGACGCAAAGATAAAAAAGGCTATTTAGGAAACACTGGATAATATTAAGGATACAAGCCATTGTATATAACGGTTAAAAAGTGTACGACATTGCGGTTAAATATGGTACCACTTGGATAGCAGATTTAACTTGTCTCTTTGCGTCAACCAAAGAGAGATTAATTCATGCTAGAAGTGGAGCTACGTCATTATTTCATTTCAGTACATGGTGCCCAGCCACTATAGTTAACCCTGGTATAAGCAGTTACTTTTTTGGTACAGAATGTTGCTGGTTATATTTAATTTGTATTTGTTCTTGCATTAAAAAACGGAATACTAAATATCCTTCAAAACAAAATACTAAATATTTTAGTATTACTCCCTGCCTTAGTGTTTCTAAACCAAGGAATGTACCTCAACTGTAAAACATATTTCAGCTTCCGCTACGGCACTTTTTCAAGTAAAGAACTGGTAAAAGCTGCTATGGACAATGGTGTAACAGCCCTGGCATTAACCAATATCAACTCCACCTGCGATATATGGGACTTTGTAAAATATTGCCGGGAGGAGGGTATAAAACCCATTACAGGTGCGGAGGTTTGTAATGAAGGGCAATTGTTGTACATTTTAATTGCTGCCAACAACAAAGGGCTGTTATGGATTAATGAATTTCTGTCGCAACATTTTCAGGAAGACAAACCCTTCCCTGTCGTAGCATTGGAAGAGCCTTTTTTTACAGACACATCGGATGGCTTTGTTATTTATCCTTTAGGCAGTAAAGAACCGGGACAATTATTTGCCAATGAAAAAATTGGTGTGTTGCCCTCGGAGGTAAATAAATTATTCAGCATTGATCTAAAAGCTACCGCCGATAAATGGATCATCCGGCAGCCGGTTAGTTTTCAAAATAAAACTTACTTTAATGTTCACCGCTTGCTGAGAGCTATTGATAAAAATGTGTTGCTTTCCAAATTATCCAAAGCCGATGAATGCAGCCCGGATGAATATTTTGTGCCACCTGCTGCATTGCTGGATGCCTTCAGGCAATACCCTTTTATTGTTACCAATACTTACAAGTTGATTGACAGTTTGCCATATTGAAATGGATTTTAAAACGGATAAAAATAAAAAGATATTCAGCAGTACAAAAGAAGACGACAGGATATTATTAAAAAAACTGACCGCTGATGGCTTCGCCTTCTGCTATGGCAAAAATAAAATAGCCTCCGAGAGGGTAACTAAAGAATTAAAGATTATTGATGAATTAGGATTTAATGCTTACTTCCTTATTACCTTGGATATTATCCGCTATGCACAATCAAGAGGCTTTTATCATGTTGGCCGTGGCAGTGGTGCCAACTCCATTGTTGCGTATTGCCTGCAAATAACAGATGTGGTCCCGTCCAGTCCGCTTAAATTTGGTTGAAACCCGCTCTTGCAGCGGGTTTTGCTTTTTTTATTCTATTTTTTATTCTATAAAAAAGCAAAAAGCCTCTGAATCTTATCTTATTTTACTTGTCTTTACTGAACTTGACTATTGTACTTTATTCAACTTGACCTGTTGACTTTGTAAAGGTACAATTAAGCCATTTTCTAATAGCTATTTACAAACGGCATCTTATCCACATACAAAAGCATCGAATTATGACTGTTTTTGATTTAGATCAAGAACACATTAACTGCCTTATATCGCTACCCAGAAAATATACCCTGGACCTTATCTTCACTCTTTTCAACTTCCCATGTTTTATCCAGTAATAAATGGTAGGTTTGGTAATCTTAAAAAGAGAACAGATTTTCTGTATTTTGTACAATGGTTTTTCGGTTAGGCCAGGTGTTTCAATGATATTGGCAACCACTGATTGTTCTTTTTGATTCCTGCTAATCTCCTCGCGGATTATCATTCTAATTTGAGCCCAAAATTCTTCAGGTTCAAATGGTATTAAAATTGGCACTGATGTGTTCTTTTCCATACGTCACATTTTCATTTTCCCAACATCTAT
>JAYUBR010000649.1:0-1485 GCA_043740775.1 Ferruginibacter sp.
GGCAGTAAGCAAATCCACGATCGTGGCGTAATGTCAATGGCGCACCGTGGCCGCAATACCGGTGGTTCCCAGTTCTTCATTTGCCATAACCGCAACGGCGTACAGCACTTGGATGGTGTTCATACCTGCTTTGGTAAAATAACTGAAGGGCTTGATATCATTGATGATATCCGTGGTGGTGATGTGATGGAGAAAGTGGTGATCACTTCAGAGTAGCAGGTAGCAAGATGGTTTATTCTGATTGAATAGTATCGGTAACTCGGATACGGTTATCTAAAATTAAAAGAGGAGTTCAGGTGGCTGGCTCCTCTTTTTCTATATCAGTAATGTATTTGTTGCTCCTTTTTTGTGTTGATTTGTGCTGTATAATTTTATAAAAATCTGCAACCCGAAAAAACTTATTACTCATAATTTATAACTCATAATTTGGTCTCCACTTTCACCAGATTATCAATCATGCCGTTAAAAATAAAATAATGAAAAGGCAGTACGGAATACCAGTATAACCTTCCCCACACACCTTTTGGCCGAAAAGTAGCGGTGTGACGGAGGTATTGCTTGTTGTCTTTTTTCATAATTTTAAATTCAAGCCACGCTTCTCCGCGCACTTTCATTTCAGCAAATAATAAAAGCCTTTTGTTTTCTTTGTCGGCGATCAACACCCGCCAAAAATCCAACGCATCGCCCGGGTGAATTTGTAAAGGGTCGGTTCTTCCCCTCCTTAATCATACACCGCCTACAAACTTGTCCTTCATACCTCTTACCTTCCACAGTGCATTGGCATAATACCAACCCCGCTCACCACCAATGCTCCAGATATTGGCCAATACACCATTTAATTCACCTGTTACTTCCCGACATTTAATATCCTTAAAACAGCCAAAGCTGGGCACCTCTACGTAATTCATCATTATCTGTGGAGCGCCACTGCTGCTGAAGGCATCCTTCCCGCTACTGAGTACCATGTGCTGTTCAATTTTTTCAAATGCCATCTGCACCGCACTTTTATAGGGCAGTAATTCAATACCCGATTGCTGTGCTAAATCATTTTCCCGGCATACCACATTTACCTTCATACTGTTTACAAGGTTTACGGCCAGGGGATACCAGGGAGGTAACAAAATATAACCAGTAGGATGATAACTTGGGTGTCATTACCGGAATGGTAAAAATCTTTCTTTTCAACTTACGTACTTCAGCAAATTTCAGCAGCATATTTTTATAACTCAACACTTCGGGGCCGCCAATATCAAAGTCGTTGTTGAACCAACCCCTGAGTTGAAGGCCGTAACAGTCCTTTAAAATACGAACTTCCCTTTTCATTTAAAAAAATATAGTATGAAAAAAAATGACTACAGTAAAGTAACCTTAGCTGCTGATGCGCAGGACGCATTGCAACAACTTGCTGATGTGCTGACCGCCAAACGGTATGCTGGAACAAAGAAGTATTAGTAGCAATTTTTTCATGTGTTGAATTTTGTTTAG
>JAYUBR010000650.1:0-1484 GCA_043740775.1 Ferruginibacter sp.
TATTGCAGTTATTGATGGCGAGATGCTGATAAGACGCTACCAAAAAACACTGAATAAATTATTGCTGATACCCGAAACACCTAAACTGGCCACGATTGACGTAAGTGAGTTTAGTGATTTTAAAGTGTGGGGTGTAGTGGTGTATGTAATAAGGAATGTGTAGCCCCCTCCCATAAATCGGAGCAGGCTCTGACGGCGGTTGGATGAGAAAAAAAATTTGATGTTTTATTAATTTTAATAGCAGCTCTAAATAAAAACAGTTAGGAAAAACATTCATTTTATAGTCGCCATTTTTTTACCCTGTCTAAACCCCGTCAGCGGTTGCAAACCCTGACGGCGGTTGGATGAGAAAAATAATTTTTTGTTTAATTAACTTTAATAACCAACGCTACCTAACCGCCGCCGGGGACTGTTAGCCGCCGAAGGGGTTACAGCAACACTTCAAAATTTTAATTATGTACACACAACCACTTGTTGAAGGAGAATATTTTCATATTTACAACAGGGGAGTAAATGGAGAAGATATTTTTAAAGAGCAACGTAATTATTATTATTTTTTGCAGCAATACACAACTTATTGTGCTGATGTAATGGAAACCCTTGCATACGCATTGCTGAAAAATCATTTTCATTTATTGGTGTACATAAAAGAAAATGTAGTTGTTCCAAAGTACAATGGGCAAGGGGAAATTCAATTAAATGCTTCTAAACAGTTATCGCATTTTTTTAATTCGTATGCTCAATCTATCAATAAAGCATACAATCGTACCGGCCCCCTGTTTGAATCTTCTTTTGAAAGAAAATTAATTGATGATGATAGTTACCTGACCTCTATGATTTTTTACTGCCACTACAATGCCCAACTGCATGGCTTTGTAAATGATTTTATAGACTGGGAGTTTTCTTCTTATCATACTATTTTAAAAAACGATCATGGTTTTTTGGCTTGCCAAAAAGTATTGGATTGGTTTGGAGGTACAGCGGCTTTTAAAAAAGTACACGAGGAAAGATACAGTAAAGAAGGAGTGGGGAAATTTATTATAGAATAAATTATCATACGAAAATAAGCTTTCTATTTAACCGCCGACAGGGTTTGCAACCGCTGTCGGGGTTAGATGGCGACTCAAAATTTAAAACAATAGAAACAGTATACTGATGGATATTAAAAATCGGTTTTCCCCATTCGAGACTTCCGGCTCCCTCTTCAGAGAGCAGAGGGGGTATGGGTTTCGGGCCATTGTAGATTGCAACAGTTTTTATTGTTCCTGCGAAAGATTGTTTCGCCCACAACTTGATGATAAACCTATGGTGGTACTGAGCAACAACGATGGTTGTATTATATCCCGCAGTGATGAAGCAAAAAAACTGGGAGTGCCTATGGCAGGGCCGTATTTTTTGGCAAAGCCGGTGATAGAAAAATATAATGTGGCTACTTTTTCATCTAATTATAACCTGTATGGCGACCTTAGCTGGCGGGTGATGGA
>JAYUBR010000651.1:0-1483 GCA_043740775.1 Ferruginibacter sp.
TTGTACAATAATGATTACCAATAGTCGTTAATGACTATGGATATTGATATTTAATTTTTAAACAAGCTATTAATTTGCCTATGCACAGTTTTACACCTGAGGATCTCATTCAGTATGTTTACAATGAGACTTCTACACAAAAATCGGCAGCTATTAAGGTTGCACTTGAGGCAGACTGGAATCTTCGTGAACAATACGAGGAAATAGTCTCTGCTCAAAAAAGCCTTGAAAAGTTAATTTTTTCTCCCCGTAAAAAAGCAGTTGACAATATTTTGGCCTACGCCGAAAAATCTGTTATTCATGCTGATACCGAGGTTTGATTCTACTGATTTTTAATATAATTTGCGTCCCGTAAAACACGGGACTTTTTTTATGACCAAACAGCAGCGATACCAGTTTGTAATTGATTATTTTAACATTTATGCACCAGATGCGGCAACAGAGTTAGTATATGATAGTCCTTTTCAGTTGCTGGTAGCGGTAATTCTTTCTGCACAATGCACAGATAAAAGAGTAAACATTACTACCCCGGCTATTTTTAAACAGTACCCAACGGCTGCAGATCTTGCTACAGCAAGCTTTGATGAAGTGTTTCCATTGATCAAAAGCATCTCTTATCCAAACAATAAAACCAAACACCTGATTGGTATGGCTGCCATGCTGGTAGAAAAATTTGCTGGCAATGTACCTATGACGGTTGATGAACTGATGTTGTTACCCGGTGTAGGAAGAAAAACAGCCAATGTGATAACTTCTGTAGTTGATGCCCAGCCAAACATGGCTGTCGATACACATGTATTTCGGGTAAGCGCCAGAATAGGATTGACAACAAAAGCTACAACACCACTGGCAACTGAAAAACAGCTAATAAAATATTTTCCGGAGGAATATATTTTTAGGGCACACCATTGGTTAATACTACATGGCAGGTATATTTGCACTGCCAGAGGCCCCAAATGCAGCGTTTGTGGTTTAAAAACTGTTTGTAAATATTATAGCAATAACAAAAAAAATAAAATATTGGGAACTTAATACCGTTTATTTAAAAACATTGATTTTTTATTCCCATATAATAATTAAATTTATCTATATCATAAGTTTTAGTTGAATGAAAAAAATCACAATTCTATCTGTTACTTTTATTTTCTTTTTAATGCCTTTACAAAAGGTATTTGCTCAATATTATTTTTACGATAATAATTATTACAATACAGAGTTGATGTATGAGTTTGGGGGATCCCTGGGAGCAATGAATTGCCTGACAGATGTGTGGGTGGTAAAAAGGGCCTGGGCAAGCGTTTTGTAAAAGACTTAAATGTTGGAAATAACCAATTAAACGGAAGCGTTTATTTCGCTGCAATTTATAAAGAAGCGGTTGGATTAAGAGTAGAAGGAAGCTTCGGTCATATAAAGGCTTATGACAGTATTTTAAAACCTGTTCAGGAAACAACTCCCAGGTATAACCGCAATTTAAGTTTTAGTT
>JAYUBR010000652.1:0-1478 GCA_043740775.1 Ferruginibacter sp.
ATTTTTGCTATTGCTACCGGTATTGAAGAACATAATAATTATGCGCTGGATTTTATTGAAGCCACCCGTGAAATAAAAAAATTAATGCCGCTTACCAAAATAAGCGGTGGGGTAAGCAATATGTCTTTTTCCTTTAGAGGTAATGATCATGTAAGGGAAGCCATGCATGCCGTATTTCTTTACTATACTATACAGGCTGGCATGGATATGGGCATTGTAAATGCAGGTCAGTTGGTGGTGTATGATGAGATAGATCCGAAGCTGCGTAAGATGTGTGAAGACGTAATACTAAACCGCAACAATGATAATAACGAAGCTACAGAAGCGCTGATTGTTTTTGCAGAAACTATTAAGGCCAAAGGAAAAGAAATAATAAAAGATGAAAGATGGAGAAAAGAAAGCGTAGAAAAACGCCTCTCTCATTCTTTGGTAAATGGTATAACAGATTACATTGATGCAGATACAGAAGAAGCCAGATTAAAATATCCCAAACCACTGGAAGTAATTGAGGGTCCGTTAATGGATGGGATGAATATTGTTGGTGATCTTTTTGGCGCCGGAAAAATGTTTTTGCCGCAGGTAGTAAAAAGTGCAAGGGTAATGAAGAAAGCTGTAGCAGTTTTAACGCCTTTTATTGAGCTGGAAAAAGAAGAAAGAAAACAGGCCCATCTTGCCGCAGGCACCATCAATGAAGAAAGTGCAGGTGCAGCAAAAATTTTACTGGCTACCGTAAAAGGTGATGTGCATGATATTGGTAAAAATATTGTTGGCGTGGTACTCGGCTGTAATGGTTACGATATTATAGATCTTGGTGTAATGGTATCCACGGATAAAATATTAGATACTGCAGTAAAAGAAAAGGTGGACATTATAGGGTTAAGCGGATTAATAACGCCATCGCTGGATGAGATGGTTCATGTGGCACATGAAATGAAACGCCGTGGAATTAAACTGCCGCTGATGATTGGCGGAGCTACTACCAGCCGCATGCATACAGCCGTAAAAATTGCACCTCAGTATGATGATGGCGTTATTCATGTATTGGATGCAAGCCGCAGTGTAACCGTGGCCGGCAGCCTGCTAAGCCCTGAACAGAAGCCTGCGTTTTTACAAAATATAAAAGCAGAATACGATAAACTAAAAACTGATTTCGCCAATAAAAAATCGGTAAAACAATTTTTGCCTTTTGCCCAGGCGCAAAAAAACGGCGCCGTTATTAACTGGGATAATTTTACACCGGTTAAACCGACTTTTACCGGCACGAAGCTTTTTAAAGATTATCCATTACAGGAAATAGCAGAATACTTTGACTGGCAGCCATTTTTTATTGCCTGGGAAATGCACGGAAAATTTCCACAGATATTAAGCGATGAGATTATAGGTAAAGAAGCCACCAACCTGTACAATGATGCACAAAAATTATTGAAGCAGATCATTGATGAAAAATGGCTGACAGCAAGAGGCGTGATAGGTTTTTG
>JAYUBR010000653.1:0-1478 GCA_043740775.1 Ferruginibacter sp.
GTTGTTCGTTCATAGCGCTGAAGGCCCAGGTAGCTGCTTCCAGAATTGTGTGAAGTTTATCTTCACCAATAGCTTCACCTGAAAAACTTCTCGGGCTCCACCTGTTTTTAATACTATCTGCCACCGGATACCTGGTAACGGCTGTTTTAGTGTGCTTCATCATTTTTTATTTTATTTTTATGCCTGTTTAATTCCCTCATCTTCAATTTTAATTTTCTATTTACTTTTTTTGTGTTATCGCAACAGTCAATAATTAGCGGAGTTAAATAATTATCAAATTAAATCTGCAAAATTTTTCATTACTTCTATAACAAATAAGCAACGATCAAGTTGTATAAAATAGTTGCTGATAAATATCCGGATAGTATAAAAACAGACTGTTATTGCCTGTTACTATAACTACCCAAGATATGCGTGAAATAATAGAAACACGCCAGCCCGACTGCTTCGTTAAGCCGGGGATAATGCTGATTTTAACTGATGAAACTCATATTAATTCACAGAAATTAATATCCGCCTATGATTTTTCCCAAAGCGAACAAATAAATCCGTTTTAATCCCCGCCTGAACGAAGCAGTCGGGCAGGCGGGGATTAAGCGTCCATCCGCATTTCTATTTTATGTTGCGTAAGCAATGTAAAATTTAGTATATCCGGGAATATTTAGCCGTTTTTATTGTGCAATTAGTACACCAGATTTTATAAGCAGGCAGGTTTTGATTGCTTTTAAGCAAACACTTTTATAAGGCAGGTAGCTTTTTAAAAACAATGGCTCTAAGGTTAACTATGCCAATGTAGGAAAAAAATGCATGGGTACAACAAGCCCCGGATGGCTTCTGCATCGCAGCTTTTGCGGGTTTCATTCAATTGCTGCGACAATACCTGTGCCCTTGTAAAATCCTTATCGCACAGCTGCAGTTTATAATTTGCTGTGGCAAATAAACGCGGCATCAGCCTGCCTTTGCTGCAGTACCTATTATTACAATTGTTTGTTTTGTTAGCATAACCTATACATTTCACCGCTACTTATTTTAATGGCTGTTGTATCAAAATAATAATAAGGCTGTTATTGAACAGGGCAAAATTATGCCCCGCAGCAGATAGCGCTATTGAGAATAGTTAAGAAATACCATTGATAAATATCAATGCCGTTCATTTTTTAAGAGGAGTAAATTATTTGCGCAGCGTCATTTATTTTCTTGCCCTGCTTAATGTTTCGGGGGGTAGCCCCAGGTAAGATGCAATCATGTGTTGAGAAACCCGCTGAATAATATCAGGATAGGTTTGCAGAAACTTATTGTACTTGTTTTAGGTGGTAAGGTTTACCATATGCGATAATCTTCTTTCAATTGCTACATATGCTTTGCACATCTGTAAAAAGGAAAATTCCATAAATTTGGGTACTTGCCGGCGTAGTTCATCCATTCCTTATTAACAGCAGTTCGCAATCTTCCAGTGCATCAATATTATATCTTGAGGG
>JAYUBR010000654.1:0-1474 GCA_043740775.1 Ferruginibacter sp.
AGGTTTTGCAAAATTTTTGATAAGGCATCTTTTTCCTGTAATTCCCTCAATCCGGGTGTATTAGGGCTGCTAACGTTTACAACAAAATAATCAACTTGGTCATGCAGGGTGGTAAAGCAAATTTCATAATCTTTCCACGCATCTTCGTTGGGCGTACTTTTATTTTTACCAATATTGCCGCCAATAATTAATCCTGATGCGGATTGATTGGCTGGACTTTGTTTCCATTGCTGTAATCTTTCTGCTATTAATGTAACACCATCATTGTTAAACCCCATCCGGTTAATCAATGCTTTGTCTTTGGGTAAACGAAACAACCTTGGCTTATCGCTTCCCACCTGTGGCAGGGGCGTTACAGTTCCAATTTCTACAAAGCCAAAACCCAGGGCTTCCAGTTCATTAAGGTACAAGGCATTTTTATCAAAACCCGCACCAAGACCAACGGGATTTTTAAAGCAAAGTTCACCCAATTTAAACTGGCCCGTTGCAAACGGCGGCGGCTTAAATGTTTTGGCAATCAATTTCTTTATAAAAGCAATTTTGCAGAGTAATTTTAAAGTATTCATCGAAAAATAATGAACCTTTTCCGGATCAAATAAAAATAAAAAAGAACGTAATAATTTGTACATATGCCGGTAAAATTAATGCAGCGTTTTCAATTTTTCGTTTTCATACAGAAATTATAACTTTGGTATATAAAGTTGCATAAACAACTATTTGAAATTTGTGCATGAATAAAACAAACACCAAATTAAATTCAATAAAATGCAGGAAGCATATATTATAGCGGGCTACAGAACGGCCATTACCAAAAGTAAAAAAGGCGGCTTCAGGTTTACGAGGCCGGATGACCTTGCCATTGATGTTATAAAAGGATTGCTGGCAAGTGTACCACAATTAGATGTTAAAAGAGTGGATGATGTAATTGTGGGAAATGCTGTACCCGAGGCGGAGCAAGGCTTACAGGTAGGCAGGATGATCTCCGCAAAGGCAGTCGGCATTCATGCACCGGGCATTACTATCAACAGGTATTGTGCCAGCGGCCTTGAAAGCATCGCTATGGCTACCGCCAAAATAAGAACAGGCATGGCCGAATGTATTATTGCCGGTGGCGTGGAAAGTATGAGCATGGTGCCAACAGCAGGCTGGAAAACATCTCCGTCTTTTGCCATTGCATCAGAAGAGCCAGATTTTTATTTAAGCATGGGTTTAACGGCGGAGGCAGTTGCCAAAGAATACAACGTTAGCCGGGAAGACCAGGATGTATTTAGTTATCACAGTCATTTAAAAGCCGGTAATGCCATTAAAAATGGTTTCTTTAAATCGGGTATCCTGCCCATTAATGTTGCTGAAGTTTATTTAGATGCCAAAGGTAAAAAGCAACAACGTAATTTTTTGGTAGATACAGATGAAGGTGTTCGTGCCGATACTACTCCCGAAGGCCTTGCTAAATTAAAACCCGCTTTTGCCGCCG
>JAYUBR010000655.1:0-1474 GCA_043740775.1 Ferruginibacter sp.
ACACAATCATTGCTCACGAAAGAATTTCGCACAGGAAAATACCATCGCTGGGGTGGCATAAGTATTGGATTTGCTTTGTAGAAATTTTATATTTCAAACAAGAGCAAAGTATTTTAATGTAGCGCTATCAACAACTATGTTGCGCTGATTTATTTTCCAATTCCCCGTGTTTGCTTCCGTGGGTGGTGTCCTTTACCGAACACAGTCTGTATCATACTCTTCTGAACACAGCATATAAATTTCCAAGTGGATGAGTTTTGGATACATATATATTTTAGTGAAGTATTCTAACTTGAGGTCCTGTTCAGTGAGGACACCGGCCACGGAAGCAAAATTGGTGTAGTGTTAGACGAATTATCATCGGAACAAAGTGCTTACTTAGGCCTTCCAAAAGAAGGACCATTTAAGGTAGATCATTACTGTTACTAATAAGTTTTTTAAAAACTAAAAATAGAACCCACTTCTTTTATGGAAGTGAGTTTTTATTGTTGTCCGGGCTGGGAAGCTATGTGCAAAATTCTTGCATCGCCCTCTTTTACGGCATACCATTGTTGAGCTTTTATCGATGCGGATGTGTTGACTTACTGTAAAAAAACTATCACCAGATGGTGGATTGTCCTAACGACAATTAGATTTCTATAATATTAATGAATGATTTTCAATATCAAAAATTTTGCTTTACTTGCGTTTAATAACATCAATATAGGTGTTATGTTAGCTGGTCGGTAGTATTAATAGATGTGGGGGAAAGCCCGATAGAAAGGCCAAAAAAAAACAGCGGCGGTATTACTATGGCAAAAAGAAAAAGCACACATACAAAACACAGTTAGTAATTGGTAAAGATGGCCGCATCATTTGTAACAAATAGCTAAAGGGCTTAAACATGATTTCAGGATGTTTAAGGAAAGTGCTGTAAATATACATATTGACATAAAAAACCAAACTGATTCTGGCTATCAGGGTATTGGCAAATATCACCAAAACATTGAGTTACCCTATAATGTAGCAATTAATGACAACTACAAAGCTAAAGGCAGCATTGAGGTTACAAAAATTGTTACCTATGTACAATGCTATTATTGGGTAAACCCTGCAATTTGAAGAGAGATTATAAAGAGGTCTCGATTTAGACCATTTTATTTGAGGATTTTTGCATGATTTGGGGTATGCTTTGTCAGCATGATAAAACATTCATGATTTAGATAAGGCCGCTCATTAAAGAACCGTTCGCTGCTTCTGCTCAAAAAACTGTTGTCATCTTTTAAAAAATCTGCTTTATATTTCTCTTCTGTAAACCAATCTAGTTTGTATAGTACAGCATTAACAGGTAATATTTTTATGGCTTTAATCCAGGAGTGATGAAATGCCTCATAATCGTCATTATTCATCGTAAACAATTCAGGCAATTCAACTTTAAAGGCAACAGTTATATCTCCCATCTTTGAAAGAATAGCATCATGTTCCACACCATAAA
>JAYUBR010000656.1:0-15654 GCA_043740775.1 Ferruginibacter sp.
TTTTGATTATTTTGCTAAAACATTATTTACTAAACTAACAACCGATATGAGTTTATTTGTAAGAAAACCAATGGCGGCTTTAATGAATGAAGCCCAGGAGACAGGTAGCCATACCTTAAAAAGAACATTAAGTGCCTGGGGTTTAACTGCATTGGGAATTGGTGCTATAATTGGCGCAGGCTTGTTTTCCATAACGGGGATGGCGGCAGCCAATCATGCAGGGCCGGCAATTACAATTTCATTTATTGTAGCAGCATTGGGTTGTTTGTTTGCAGGTTTGTGTTATGCAGAATTTGCTTCCATGATACCAGTTGCAGGAAGTGCCTATACCTATTCGTACGCCACCATGGGAGAATTTATCGCCTGGATAATTGGTTGGGATCTTGTGCTGGAATATGCAGTGGGAGCAGCAACCGTAGGTATTAGCTGGAGCCGTTACCTTGTAAAATTTCTGGAAGGGTTTGATGTTCACCTGCCACATCAATTAACGGTGGGGCCGTGGGATGGAGGAATTATTAACCTTCCCGCTGTAGCAATTATTATACTAATGAGCTTATTGTTAATTAAAGGAACCAAAGAAAGTGCCTTCGTAAACGCGATCATTGTAGGGCTGAAAATTTCTGTGGTACTGGTATTTATTTTTCTGGGATGGAAGTATATCAACAATGACAATTACCACCCCTACATCCCGGACAACACAGGCAATTTTGGCGACTTTGGATTCAGCGGTATCATTCGTGCGGCTGCCATTGTTTTCTTTGCTTACATAGGATTTGATGCGGTTAGTACTGCGGCACAGGAAGCAAAAAATCCCAAACGGGATATGCCGATTGGTATTTTGGGTTCGTTGGCTATCTGCACAATATTATATTTACTTTTCGCACATGTTATGACGGGTGTTACCAGTTATAAAACCTTTGCAGGTAAAGATGGCATTGCCCCTGTGGCGGTGGCCATTGAACACATGGGCAAATTAAATGCAACAGGTATTATTGTGCAGGATTATCCATGGCTTAACCGGGCTATCCTGGTGGCTATCCTGGCAGGATATTCTTCAGTGATATTGGTAATGCTGATGGGGCAGTCGAGGGTATTTTATAGTATGAGTAAAGATGGGTTGATACCAAAAATATTTTCTACTGTTAACCCAACAACACAAACACCGGCAAAAAGCAATTTATTGTTTATGCTGTTTGTTAGTTTGTTTGCGGCTTTTGTACCAGCCCGTGTTGTTGGCGAAATGACAAGTATCGGAACTTTATTTGCTTTTATCCTGGTATGTATTGGTGTTTGGGTGATGCGTGTAAAAATGCCTGAACTACCAAGGTCGTTTAAAACACCACTGGTTCCGTTAGTGCCCATTTTAGGTATCGGAGTTTGTTTATTTATGATGGTATTTTTGCCCATGGATACCTGGATACGATTGCTGGTTTGGATGTTAATTGGCCTGGATATATATCTTGTGTACGGAGTTAAAAATAGCTTGTTGGGAATGGGCGTTGGCAACAGAAAAGGAATGAAACTGGCAAGGTATGTAGGGCTGGGCCTTTGCGTATTGCTGTTGGTTGCAGGAGGGTTACATCAGTACACAGTTGGCTTTGATACCGACAGAACATTGATGTATATTTCTATCATTTTTGCAGTGATTCATTTATTGGTATTTGCCAGAAAATTAAGCATGAAAAAGGAACCAGAAACCATCTGATACTTTTAATAAGTTCTGTTAAAAAAGCCCTGCCTGAAATGGCGGGGCTTTTTTTATGTGCGCAATGCATGGCATTGTTGTTTAAGGTTAAAATTCATTACAGGCCATCTAACGGGAACAGTTAGTTCAAAGCAAGGGTGTTAACCGTGAGGTTAAATCTGAAGGAAGCGGGGGACAAAGTTGTGAGTTGATGAACAGAAACAAGATATTAGGCTTAAGCACATGGATAGGCGACAGGCGACTGCTTTAACTTGTACTGATGTAAAAATTTTTGTAGGGAGCAATCGCAGGGCAGAAGAAGTAAAAGCAAACATCACCAGGAACATTACAGCAAAACTGAAACTCAAAGTAAATGAGTGTAAGAGCCGGGTATCAACGGAAACTTCGATACAATTAAAAAGCCCGTAAACACAGAGTTTTACATGCTTTTTAAATACTTAATTAAGAGCCGGGACTACACCAGAATTTATATCAACAGCAGCTTACTTTCATTTGGCCAGCGTATAAAACTTATGCAGCGCCCCATTCGCCTTTTAAATTTTTGCAATGTTAACTGAGTTTTTGCGCTAACGCTCGATATTCCATTTTCTGATGCAAGTCCTCGATTGCCTTGCATGTTTTTTTGAGGTTGGAAGGGTTGTAATTGTTAATCATTTTGAAATAATCAGATTCAATCAAAAGCAGTTATAAGCTTCTGCTTATCGCATATTCTAACCCACGCAATTCTGCCAATCCTTTTAGCCTTCCTATTGCCGAATAGCCGGGATAGGTTTTCTTATTCAAATCGTCGAGCATCTGGTGTCCATGATCGGGCCTCATGGGCAAGGAGATATTTCTGCGTTGCATTGAAAGCAATACCTCTTTCACAATAGCATACATGTCTGTATCTCCTTCGAGGTGACAGGCCTCATAAAAATTTCCGTTGCCATCCCGTTTGGTGTTGCGTAAATGCAAATAGTGAATGTGATCGCCAAAACGATGGATCATTTTCGCCAGGTCATTATCCGGCCTTGCGCCGAACGAACCTGTGCAAAAACAAATACCATTTGCTTTGGATGGTATCGCAGCAATAAGGTCGGCAGCATCCTGCTCTGTACTCATTATCCTGGGCAAACCCAGCACGGGATAAGGCGGATCATCGGGGTGGATGGCCATCTTTAACCCGCATTCTTCAACCGTGGGCATTACCTGTTGTAAAAAATAAAATAAATGATCTTTCAATTTTTTTGCATCAATGCCTTCATACGATTTCAATGCAAGCAAAACCTGTTCAGGTGTAAATGCCTCGTCGCTTCCGGGCAGGCCCAGCATGGCGTTGCGAAAAACTTTTTCTTTTTCGGCAGCGGACATAACCGAAAATTTTTCAGTGGCTTTTTTAATTTCTGCCGGGGAGTAATCTTTTTCTGCACCAGGTCTTTTCAATAAGAAAAGATCAAAGGCAACAAATGCCAATCGTTCAAAAAACAAGGCGGTGCTTCCGTTTGGTAAGCCATAAGCAACATCTGTACGTAACCAGTCCATTACCGGCATAAAATTATACGTTACTACTTTTAATCCACAAGCGGCTACATTGCGTAAACTGGTTTTATAATTTTCAATGTGCTGCTGGTAATCGCCGCTTTGTCTTTTAATTACATCACTTACAGGCAGGCTTTCAATTACCGTCCAGGTCATGGCGGCATCTTCAACCAGTTTTTTTCGCTGGGTAATTTCATCAACCGGCCATACCTCTCCAACAGGTATTTGATGCAAGGCCGTTACAACACCTGCACAGCCGGCCTGTAAAATATTGGCAAGGCTAACAGGATCGTCAGGCCCATACCAGCGCATGGTTTGATGCATTAAATGAATACTCATGGTTATTATTTTGTTTTATCTACTCCAAAAAATAATGGCAGAATGATGTTAGCTATTAGTTATTGATAAGCATAATATACTTTATCATATACTTTTGTTCTCATCACGATTAAGGTTATATGCAGCTTAAATATACCCGGCTAAAAACGAATGTAGGGCCTTTTGCCTGATAGCTGCAACGGATTGCAATTTTTTTTCTGATAATTTATAAGTTCCTTTACCACATAAGCAGTTTAATATGAAACAGGAAAAGGAAATAACTATTTATGACATTGCCCGTCAACTAAATATTTCGGCCACAACTGTTAGCAGGGGTTTGCAAAACAATCCCGCCATCAACAAATTAACCCGCAAAAAAATTACCGAAAAAGCTGCAGAACTTGGTTACCGTTCTAATAGTTTTGCAAGCAGCCTGCGAAGTAAAAAAACAAATATATTAGGCGTGTTGGTACCAAGGCTCAACAGTTATTTTATGGCTTCCGTAATATCAGGGATGGAGGATGCTGCCAACAGGAAAGGGTACAGTCTCATCATCAGCCAATCGCAGGAAAAAGCGGCCAAGGAAGCAGCCAATGCACATACCATGTTTAATAAACGGGTAGATGGGCTGCTGGTTTCGCTTGCTTATGAAACAGACAATATTGATCATTTTGCTTCCTTTTTCAATAAGGGTATTCCGGTGGTTTTCTTCGACCGGGTTTTTCAACATAAGGACAGTATCAGCATTGTTATTGATAACTACAAGGCAGCATATGTTGTTACCAAACACCTGATAGACGAGGGTTGCAGGCGAATTATGCTGCTCGGTGGCAACATGTTGAGGAATGTTTACGCAGACAGGTTGAGCGGCTATAAGCAGGCACTGAAGGATAATAAAATACCGTTCAATGAAAAGCTAATCTACCTCAGTAACCTTACGGAAACGGATGGTACAAATGCCGCTGAATTAATATTAAAAATGAAAGTAAAAGAAAGGCCTGATGCGGTCTTCGCCTGTAACGATACGGCTGCTGTTCACTGCATGATTTATCTGAAAGCAGCAGGTATAAAAATACCCGGAGACGTCGCTTTTGCGGGATTTAATAACGACCCTATCAGCCAAATTGCAGAGCCCAATCTTACTACGGTTAATTATCCTGGTTATAACATTGGAGAAATGGCAGTTAACAATCTTATCAATCATCTTTCGGGTGAGGACAATTTAAAAAACACTAACACCATTGTGTTACGATCTGACCTTATCATCCGGGCATCTTCTCAAAAAAATAAAAAGAGTAATTAATTTATAAAGTTTGTCATTCATTTATTTTTTACGAGGTTTGTGCAACCGATTGCAAAACGAAGGATAAAAGACAGTTGCGGTATTGCGTTCACATTTGTAATTTAAAAAACGATGCACCTTACTTCTTCATAAAAGAGAAAAGGAATTGACCATGAAAAGATTGCTTGCGATTGTGTTTTTTTTAATAATATCGGCTGCACATGCAGAAGATGGATACGATTTATGGATGCGGTACAAACCCGTCGAAAACAAATTGTTGCTGGCCTCTTACCGCTCGCTTTTAAAACAAGTTTCGGTCAAAGGAAATTCGCCGACAATACAGGTGCTCAAAGAAGAACTTATAAGGGCATCAACAGGAATGCTTCAGCAGCCCATCACTTTTAACGGCACCAATTTTAATACAACCGGATTAATCATCGGCATTAAAACTGGAGTACTTTCATCTCCTTACAATAATCAAACTATCGGCGAAGAAGGCTTTAATATCTACACCAAAAAAATCAGCGGCAGATCACAAACTATTATTAACGCCAATACAGATATTGGCTTGTTGTACGGTGTCTTTCATTTGCTCCGCTTACTGCAAACTCAACAACCCATTGAACAATTAAATATTGTTTCTACCCCGCGGATAAAGCTTCGCCTGCTCAATCATTGGGACAATTTAAACCGTACTGTTGAAAGAGGCTACGCCGGATTTTCTATCTGGAACTGGCACACTTTGCTGGGTTATATTGATCAACGCTATATTGATTATGCAAGAGCAAATGCATCTATCGGAATCAACGGTACCGTGTTGACGAATGTAAACGCCAATGCCACCTTTTTAACCAAACCCTATCTCGAAAAAGTAAAAGCATTAGCTGATGTGTTTCGTCCTTATGGAATAAAAGTTTACCTAACGGCAAGGTTTAGTGCACCTATAGAAATTGGTGGATTGAAAACTGCCGATCCTTTAAATGCAGATGTACGTGAATGGTGGAAAAATAAGATCGATGAAATTTATTTATTGGTTCCTGATTTTGGTGGCTTCACCGTAAAGGCCAATAGTGAGGGCCAGCCCGGGCCGCAGGGTTATAACCGTACCCATGCGGATGGTGCCAACATGCTGGCAGATGCCATTGCCCCACACAAGGGGATCATCATGTGGCGGGCATTTGTGTACAGTCATGAAGTGCCCGATGACAGGCACAAACAGGCCTGGAATGAATTTGTTCCGCTCGATGGTAGGTTCAGCAGTAATGTAATGGTACAGGTAAAAAATGGTGCTATAGATTTTATGCCGAGGGAACCCTTTCATCCCTTGTTTGGTGCTATGCCCCACACACCGCTGATGATGGAATTTCAGCTTACACAGGAATACCTTGGCCAGGGTACGCACCTCGTTTATCTTGCCCCACTTTTTAAAGAAGTTTTAAACAGCGATACTTACGGCAACGGCCCGGGAAGTACGGTTGCCAAAGTGATTGATGGCAGCGCAGATAATCACCAATTAAGCGGCATGGCGGGTGTGGCCAATATTGGCAGCGACATTGACTGGACTGGCCATCCTTTTGCACAGGCCAACTGGTATGCATTGGGCAGGCTTAGCTGGGATCATGAACTTACATCAGCACAAATTGCAGAAGAATGGTTACGCATGAGTTTCACCAATGATGCGGCTTTTGTAGCCGGTGCAAAAAAAATGATGCTCGCTTCAAGAGAAATATTGGTGCAGTATATGAACCCGCTTGGCCTGCATCATATCATGGCAACTGGTCATCATTATGGCCCCGGCCCATGGATCAGCAATCTATCAAGGCCCGAATGGAATCCTACTTATTATCACAAGGCCGATTCGGCTGGTATTGGTTTTAACCGCACAGCAACCGGCAGCAATGCACTGGCACAATATAAACCCGAAGCCGCAAAAGCCTGGGCGAATGATAATACCATTGATGAAAAATATTTGCTTTGGTTTCACCATGTTGCATGGACGCATACCATGAAAAGCGGGCGAACTTTATGGGAAGAGCTTTGCTATAAATACAATACCGGCGTTGACAGTGTGCGATGGATGCAGCAACTGTGGAGCAAACAAAAAAGTAAAGTGGATGAACAGCGATACCATCAAATTTCCATGTTACTAAATATACAGGAACAGGATGCAGTGTGGTGGCGCAATGCATGCCTGTTGTATTTTCAAACCTTTTCAAAAATGCCCGTGCCTGCAAAATATGAAAAGCCGGATCACACATTGGCATATTATGAAGGCTTGAGTTTTCCGGATGCACCGGGGAACTGATCCCCATCCCCCATCCCCTAAGGGGGTGAAGCGGATATTGAAGGCTTACACCCTCTCTTCAATGAGAAAAGCTGTTCCGGTTTTTCGTGAGGTTTGGGTGAGGGTCTTAGGCTGATAAAAATATCAATAGAAAAAAGAAAACTAAAATATGAATGCAACAAAAATCCCGTTAGGGGAAGGGGGGAAAGTAGCCATCATTACAGGTGGCGGATCGGGGTTGGGCTTTGCCATTGCAGCTAAATTTGTTCAGCAAGGGATCACCACCATCATTGCCGGTAGAGATGAAAAAAAATTAAACGATGCAAAACAGCAGTTGGGCGAATTGTGCTATCCTATGCCTTGTGATGTAAGCGATCTGTCATCCATACCGGTTTTTGTAGAAAAGGTGATGCAGCAATTTGGCCAGGTTGATATATTAGTCAACAACGCAGGCATCAACATGAAAAAAGATTTTACAGCAGTGACCGATGAAGAGTTTCAACGCATACTTACCACCAATGTAACTGCCGTGTTTTCCCTAAGTCGTGAAGTGGTGAAACGCATGCTGGTGAAGGGTTCCGGCAACATCATTCACATCAGCTCAATGGCCGCACAATACGGCTTGCCCAAGGTAATCGCTTATAGTGCGAGTAAAACTGCCATCGATGGGATGACAAGAGCTATGGCTGTTGAACTATCGCCACAGGGCATTCGTGTAAACGCCATTGCACCGGGATTTATTTATTCGGCCATGACGGATAAAGCATTGAACAGCGACCCGGAACGTAAAGCAAAAGTACTTGGCCGTACGCCGATGGGGCGTATGGGCGTGCCGGAAGATGTTGGGGAAGCAGCTTATTTTTTAGCAAGCGATGCTGCTAAATACATTACGGGTGTTGTGCTTCCGGTTGATGGTGGAAACAGCATTGGCTTTTAATTATCAAACGAAAAAATTAATGCCATTTGTTATCTTTTTTTTATTGTTGATTTTGACGACGTACACTGCAACTAAATAGAAATAATTATTGTAAAACATTTAAACGATTGTTATGATCTCACCTAAATTTAGCAGCCTTTTTATTATCAGCAGCCTGTCGCTTTTGAGTTGTAGCTATGGCCAAAAAAAAGCATCGCTTAAAGAAAGTTATGCAAATGATTTCCTGATAGGCACGGCCATAAATGCAGCACAGATAGAAGAAAAAGAACCCAATGCAGCAGCGTTGATACCGGAGCAATTCAATGCCGCTGCGCCAGAAAATATTATGAAAGCTGAGATCATTCATCCCGGATGGAACCAGTATAATTTTGACCTTGCTGATAAATTGGTTGCTTACGGAAAAAAATATAACATCAAAATAAACGGACATACGCTGATATGGCATAGACAGTTGCCCGCTTTTATGCGGGGCATGCAGGATGCGGATTCTGTAAAACAATATTTCACCAATCACATCAATACAGTGGCTGCCCGTTATAATGGAAAAGTGTTTTCGTGGGATGTGGTAAATGAGGCATTGAATGAAGATGGAACGTTACGAAAATCTATTTTCCTTGATAAACTGGGGCCTGATTTTGTAACCGAAGCGTTCAGGCTTGCACACGCTGCATCGCCTGATGCAGAATTGTATTACAACGATTACAACAACGAGCAGCCAGAAAAAAGAGCGGGTTGTATTGCGTTAATAAAAAAGATACAGGCGGCAGGCGGTCGCATTGATGGTGTGAGTATACAAGGTCACTGGCGGGCCTACAATATTCCTTTAAAAGATATTGAAGAAAGCATCATTGAATATGCAAAGCTTGGGATAAAAGTAATGTTTACTGAACTGGATCTTGGTGTGCTGCCAAACCCCTGGGATGGTGATGCAGCCGATGTAAGCATGAAGGCGACCTATTCAGCAAAGATGAATCCTTATGCCAACGGATTGCCCGATTCTATCCAGGAAAAATTGACAAAAGGTTATACAGATTTATTTAAACTTTTTTTAAAATATAAGAACAACATCGGCCGTGTTACCTTCTGGGGAGTGAACGATTCGCAAAGCTGGTTGAACGGCTGGCCGATTGAAGGCCGAACAAATTACCCGTTACTTTTTGATCGCAACTTTAAACCAAAACCTGCATTTGCTGCAGTGATCGCACTAGCAAATAAATAACTCAAACCACTACCATGATTGCAGCCTCGCAAAAATTATCAGTAAAAGAAAGGATTGGTTACAGCCTGGGCGACACTCATTATTTATGTTACGCCGTTGGTGACACGCCTTACAGGCCGTTCATTTACGCCGAAAAAATTTTAGAACCTGTTGTTGGTTGGGCATCGCACCATTCTATCTGCGACTTCAATGGCAAGTGGTATTTGTTTTATCACGACAGTAGTTTAAGTAAAGGTATTACCCATTTGCGTTGTGTAAAAGTTACCGAATTTACCTATGATGCAAATGGTCGTATACAAACAATCAACCCTTACAAAACTTAAATATGAAAGAACGTAATAAATAATACCCGATGATTTGCATAAAAAATTACAAGCCTGATAAGCACAATTACTATTAAGATGCAAAGGATTGAAAAAAGTATTCATTCAGCAAACTATCCCACCTGGTAAAACCTTCATGCTTTTGTTTAAAAAAATAAAATGAAAAAAATAGTCATCGCTTTAATGTTGTTAATTGTGTTTACCGCCACTGCTCAGCAGTTTCCGGCGGTAACGATCCCCGGCTCTGAAGTTAGAAAAATTACTTCGACCGTTGTAGCCGGACAAGAATATGAGTTACATATTTTACTACCTGCTGGTTATACAACCAGCACAAAAAAATATCCGGTTGTATACCTGATGGATTCGCAATGGGATTTTCCACTGGTAAAATCTATTTATGGCCAGCAATATTTTGATGGCTTTATACCTGCAATGATTGTTGTTGGCGTTACCTGGGGTGGTGTTAATCCAAACCCCGATAGCTTGCGTGCAAGAGATTATACACCAACCAACGAAGCGAGAGCACCACAAAGCGGTGGCGCAGATAAATTCCTTGATTTTATGAAAAAAGAATTGTTTCCTTTTATTGAAACCAATTATAAAGCGGATGCAAATAACCGGACTTTAATGGGCTGTTCGCTGGGCGGATTATTTACGTTATATACTCTTTTTACCCATACGGATATGTTCTCTGGCTACGCCGCAGCAAGCCCGGCAGTTGCCTGGGATAATGAAGTAATATATCGGTTTGAAAAAGCTTTTGCTGCAAAAAAATTAGCTAATCCGGTTCGTGTTTACATAACGGTAGGTGATGTGGAAAGAGGCCGACCTGTGTTTGAAAAGTTTGCCGCCACCATGGTTAAGCCTACTAACGGCAATGTGTACCTCCTTTCCAAAGTATTAGAGAACACTGGTCATTCGGGTACCAAAAGCGAAACTTATTCAAGAGGGTTGCAGTACATCTTTGAAAAAGATCAATTAAAGCTTAACGATAAAATGCTGAATAAATATACAGGCACTTATCAATCCGTCAACGGAGATAAAATAGAAATAAAAAACGAAGGCAACAAGTTGTACTGGTATCATTCTCCGCAAAATAAATTTGTGCTGTATGCCAATACCGAAAAACATTTTTATGCTACACACGAATTTTTTAATGTGCATTTTAAATTTTTGAATGAAAAGATTGAAGCATTCGATTTAGTTCGTTATGGCGGCACACAAACTTTTAATAAAATAAATTAAGCCTTGGCAGTCCATGCAGTGCTCAAATAAAAAATGCGTATGAAGAGATTACTGGTTGTATGGTTGTTACTTGCGCAATTACTAATTACTGAAAATTCATTCAGTCAGGTAGTGTTGCCGCAGCTTATACGGGATAGTATGGTGCTGCAGCGAAACACTAAAATCAATATTTGGGGATGGGCTTCCAAAGCCGAAAAAGTGAGCATTGCTTTCAATAAAAAAAATTATAAAACAACAACCCGTGCAGATGGTAAATGGAAAATTGTTCTGCCTGCAATGAAGTCTGGTGGCCCGTATGCAATGAGCATCTCCGGAAAAAATAAAATTGTACTTAACAATATTTTAATCGGTGATGTATGGTTTTGCAGCGGCCAGTCAAACATGGTGCACCAGCTCAACATTCATGATGTGCGGTATGCAAATGAAATAGCAAATGCCAATTTCCGGGAGATACGACAATTTCTTATTCCCACACTTACCAATCTGCAAGGGCCAAAAGAAAATTTACCAACCGGTTTTTGGAATGCTGCAGTGGGCGAAGCAGTAAGGCCTTTTTCTGCAGTGGCCTATTTTTTTGCAAAGCAACTTTATCAAAAATATCATGTGCCCATCGGCATCATCAATGCAAGTGTTGGCGGTACACCCATCGAGGCGTGGACCAGTGAAGAAGGACTAAAAAACTTTCCTGCACTCATCAGCACCATACAAAAAAATAAAGACACAAATTATATCAATGGTTCAGCAAGACTTGCTTTTGCAACAAGCGCAAACAGGCAAATCAACATAACAAAAGATAAAGGTTTAACTGGACCGTTAACCTGGTACGACATCAATTACATACCTAAGGGATGGCAAACAATTGCAGTACCAGGCTATTGGGAAGACCAAGGAATTAAGAACCTGGATGGTGTGGTTTGGTACAGAAAAGAAATTGAAGTTCCGGCATCAATGGTGGGCAAAAAAGCAAAAGTTTTTCTTGGAAGAATTGTGGATGCAGATGTTTTGTATATCAATGGCAAACAGGTAGGTGCTACCACGTACATGTATCCGCAGAGAAGGTATGCAGTACCCTCCAATCTTTTAAAAGCAGGGAAAAATATTGTGGTGGTGAAGGTGACCAACAACACTGGCAAAGGCGGTTTTGTAAGTGGCAAACCTTACTGTTTGTTTGTTGATAATGATACGATTGATCTTAAGGGTTATTGGCAATATAAAGTGGGAGAAGTATTTGAAGCAAAATCAGTCGGCACTGGCAGCGGAGCTATCATTGTACAAAATCAGCCAGCGGCTTTATACAATGCAATGGTAGCACCGGTAACCAATTATTCCATCAAAGGAATTTTATGGTACCAGGGCGAAAGTAACACTGGTAACCCTGCCGAGTATACGAAGCTGCAACCTGCACAAATTTTTGACTGGCGCAATAAATGGAAGCAGGGCGATCTGCCATTTTTATGGGTGCAGCTCCCCAATTTTATGGATGCTAATTATCATCCTTCAGAAAGCCAGTGGGCTGAGTTAAGAGAAGCACAATTGAAGTCTTTATCGGTTGCCAATACAGGAATGGCCGTTGCCATTGACCTGGGTGAGTGGAACGATATACATCCTGACAATAAAAAAGATGTAGGCGAACGCCTGGCGCTTGTTGCAGAAAAAATAGCGTACGGAGAAGATATAGATTATGCAGGTCCACTCTTTCAATCAGCAACCGTTGATGGAAATAAAATCACGCTTTCCTTTACCAGTACCGGTACTGGCCTGGTAGCAAACGATGGTGGGCCGCTAAGTGAATTTGCCATAGCAGGCGCTGATAAGAAATTTGTTTGGGCAAAGGCAACGATAACCGGCGACAAAATAATTGTTTGGAATGATGCGATAACAACTCCTTTGTATGTACGATATGCATGGGCAGACAACCCGGTTAATCCGAACCTGTATAACAAAGAAGGTTTGCCTGCATCGCCATTTAGAACAGATCAATAAAAAATAATATTCACTTTTTAATAAGTTTTTGCATGAAAAAAAATTTGATACTGCTGGTGTGCATTTGTATTGCAGCCGGTATATCCGCACAAACTACTTCTGTTGATAGCAGCAAGTATCTACGGCTTAATACATTTACTGCCGAGCAAGACCATGCACAGATGTTGCAGCAGTTGGGTATAACTGCCCTGCGGTCTGGCCCAAGTGGCAACCCGGCCGATGCCAATCATGCCAATGAAGATGAAGCGCTCGCCAATCCATGTCCGTTACTGCCTGATGCATTAACAACAAAAAAAGGTAAAAAAATAACAACTACAGAACAATGGTGGAAGCAACGACGGCCAGAAATTGTGCAGGATTTTGAAACCGAAATTTATGGTATAATGCCAGCGAAAACACCCGGTGTAAAATGGACTGCCAAGATCACGGACTATGAATTCGTTGGTCGTACACCGGTTATAGCAAAGCAGTTGGTGGGGCATGTTGATAACAGCGACTACCCACTCATTGATGTAAATATCAATATGGTGCTGGTGTTGCCATTAAATGTAAAAGGTCCGGTACCGGTGTTGATTATGTTTGGGTTTCCATCTTTGCCTGCTCCGGCGCAGCCTTCTCCTGCAGACATGGAAAAATTGAATTCCGCATTTAAAAAGATGATGATACAGCAGGACCCGGAGATGAAAGTCATCTTCGATCGCTACCCTGCCTACTCACCTGTTACAAGACTGGCAGGCCCTAACTTTTTTGCACCACCTTCCACCGATCTTTCCCCAACAGAACAGTTGCTGGCAGCGGGCTGGGGCTATTGTGTGTTGGAACCAAACAGTGTTCAGGCTGATAATGGTGCAGGTATTACAAGAGGCATTATTGGTTTGGTAAATAAAGGGCAACCCCGTAAACCGAACGACTGGGGTGCATTAAGGGCATGGGCCTGGGGTGCATCCAGGGCATTGGATTATTTTGAAACAGACAGTCTTATCAATTCTAAAAAAGTAGGCATCGAAGGCGTGTCCCGTTATGGAAAAGCGGCATTGGTAACTATGGCTTTTGATCAGCGTTTTGCGGTAGCACTCGTGGGCTCTTCCGGCAAAGGTGGTACAACGCTACATCGCCGGATATTTGGGGAGGCTGTTGAAAGCCTTGCTGGCAGCGGAGAGTATCATTGGATGGCAGGCAACTATTTAAAATACGCGACAGCAAGATCTTCATTCGGCAGTAAAACTGGTTGCGATCTATCTGTTGATTCGCATGAACTAATAGCATTGTGTGCACCGAGGCCTGTATTTATAAGTTATGGTATCCCTGAAAAAGGCGATGCCAAATGGCTGGATCAAACGGGAAGCTATAAAGCTACCGTTGCAGCAGGTACAATTTATAAATTACTAGGCGCAAAAGATCTGGGTGTGAGCAATGAGTACAATATAGAAAAAATGCCGCCAGTATTAACTGGTTTACTTGATGGTCAATTGGCCTGGCGCCAGCATAATGGTGGGCATACCGATGCCCCCAACTTTCCATCTTTTATACCATGGGCCAACCGTGAATTGAAATATGAACGGGCAGCAAAGTAATTTTAAACGCATAGCGTAGATAAGCATTGTGTTCCGTTGAGTAAACACCTTTTGCCAGGTAGCAGGCATGCAATTTATACAAGGAAGCAATCAACATCAAACTTACTTTGCGGCAATTCCCAAACAAGATCATCGGGCGATTGGAAATATCAGGGCGTTTCAAATGGTTCATCGTTGCACTAACAGATGCGCATATCCTTCCCGGTAAGTAACGAAATAATAGCAATAGCTGATACTGTGTCAATGGCATGTTAATTGTAAATCTTTTCACGATATTTTTTCCTTAATTTAAAAAACGATTATTATGTCAAACACTAATAATGAAAGCTTAGGTAATAAATTAAAAGACGCTGCGGCTGACGTAGGCAACGCCATTAAAAATGCTGTGGGTGATGTTAAAACAACCGCCCAAAACTCAGCACGTACAGCAGAAAATGAAACCGATAGAGCAGTAAATAATGCAAAGGCGGAAGAAGGAAATATTTTTGACAAGATAGGCGCAGCCGTTAAGAACACGGTAAATGATGCAAAAACTTCAACAGAAAATGCAGCCAATACGGCGAAAAATGAAACTGAAAAAGGAGCCAACAACGTAAAGAATGAAACAGAAAAAATAGACCGTGATAATGATGATAACCGGTCTTAGATAAACAGAAGTGATAATATTTTTATGCCGGGATTTCATCTCGGTTTTTTTTGTGCCTAAAAAAAACAGGTGCCCGGATTTTTTTACCAAACTGTTTATTACGCCAGCTGTTTCAGTATCGTCAAACGCTGGTAAACTCCAAATGTGAATGTCTTGCTAATTACAAAATCTCTTTAAACGTATAGCCATCCGTTAATTCTAATCTTTACAAACAAACAAAATTATTAACCATAAAAATTTATTGACATGAAAAAAGTTTACACATTTATCATGCTGCTTTCACTGGGCAGCGCCACCTTTATAAGTTGCAGTTCGGGTAAAAATTCAACAAAGGGAATATTGGGCGGCGGCACAGTAGGAAAAACAGTCGGCACTGTGGTGGGTCTCATCCTGCTTTCAAAACTTATTAAATCTGTACTAAAGACAATTGGAGGCAGCAAAGCTTTTGAGAATCTATCGCAGAACAATAGCTTTATGAGCAACTTCAATGAAAGCACCAAATTAAACTCCTTTGCAAAAAATGATTTAACCCAGATTTTGCAATAGAAAAAAATGAAGCCATTTTGTCTTCATTGAATAAAATCTCTACTGCAAAGCAGTTGGATTTTAGTAACTTAAAT
>JAYUBR010000657.1:0-5102 GCA_043740775.1 Ferruginibacter sp.
GTGCAGGCCCAGCCTGGCGACGTTTTTGTGGATCCTGATGCACCCATTGACGGAGGCATTAGTTTACTTGTAGCAGCCGGTATCGGCTATGGTGCAAAAAAAGCAAGGGATAACCGCAAAAAAAGGACAGCAGAAATTATTTAATTTACCTGTACGAATTTATTAAAGGGTGATAAGGGTTATCATCCTTTTTTATTAATAAAAACCACATCAAACCTATTTGTTGGCTCTGTCATTTTTTTATGCGAAATTTAACGGCAGCGGTATATTTTCCTAAACAATTTCAGAGTAATACCATCAGTTTTAAAAGGGTTACGCTATTTAAAGTATTATTATGGGTTTAAATAATTGTTATCGGGCTTATCATGAATATTTTTTGACGGTTGTAAGGCTTACCAGTATTGTATTTTTATCGGCTGCGTTGTTTAGCTCCTGTGCTGTAACAAAACCCACCTATATTTTTAAAGACATTAAAAAAGACACGGTGATACAGGGTTTTAATGATGCCGGTATAGAATTAAAAATTCAGAAGAATGACCTGCTTAACCTTACCATTTCAAGTTTAAACCCGGCAGAAGATTTATTATTTAATTCGTCAATGGCAACCGGCACTTCAACAGCTAAATCTGATGGAGGTGGGGCAGGCTACCTTGTTAGCAATGAAGGAAATATTTACATGCATAAGCTGGGTACGCTAATAGTAGCAGGAATGACAAATAAAGAATTAAAAAACAAACTGGAAAAAGATTTATTGCCATATTTAAAGGATCCCATTGTTAACGTTAGTTTTGCCAATCATTTTATCACCATCATGGGCGAGGCGGGCAGTTCTCAAAAATTAAATATACCTGCTGAAAAAATTTCAATCATAGATGCCCTTGCATTAAGTGGACATGTTACAGCAAATGCTACTTTAAGAGATGTAATGGTAATCCGTGAAACAGAAGGTGCCAAACAATTTAAACACCTTAACCTTGAAAATGCTTCCATTATTACCTCTCCCTGGTATTATTTGCAGCCAAAAGATATTTTGGTAGTAAGTCCAAATGAAGAAAAGATGTTTACGGAAGCAAGGCGTATAAGAAACCTGCAGGTTTATACTACATTCGTATCTGTTTTATCAATTGCATTAATTATTTTAGATAGGGTTATTAAGAGATAGCGGTATAGCAATTTTAAAGTATGAATGAACAACCTTTTTTTCAGGAAAAACCGGAGACGAATATTTTTATACAGGTATTACAAAAATACCTGCCCTTCTGGCCTTTGTTTGCCTTGACCATTCCCATTGCTATGAGTGTTAGCTATGTTTATTTAAGGTCGCAGGTACCTGTTTATGTAGCTACTGCAAAGGTTTTATTAAAAGATCCCAATAAGGGTTCGGGCGATAGCAAAGTACTGGATGCCCTGAATATATTCAGTGAAAAAAAGATTGTGGATAATGAAATACTGGTACTGAAATCATCCAGTATTGTACAGCAAGTGGTAAAAGAACTTGACTTGTATGCAACGGTATATAACCAGGGTAAAGTTAGGGTAGAGGAATTGTACGGGCAAAACTCACCTATACATTTTGTTGCTGTACAGGAAGACAGCATCGTTTCCTATAACAAATATTTTTTTACGGTCAATTGGAAAGACAGAACCGTCGGCATTAATAACCAGGTAGTGCCATTTGATTCTTCCATAGTGCTGGACAATACTGCTTACAGGTTGGTCATCAACAAAGCTTATAATACAGCCGTTACCGGCAAAAATTATTTTGTATTTATTAGCCCGGTGGCAGCTGTAGCGGGCGGTTTATCAGGAGCCATCAGGGCCGTGCCACTTTCGAATGTTTCTACGGTATTGGATGTGTCCTTACAAAGCCCCCAGCCCTTAAAAGGGGAAACTGTTTTAAACAAATTGTTTGAGGTGTACAACAAAGAGGGCATAGAAGATAAAAACCTGATTGCTTCCAAAACACTTAATTTTATTGATGACCGGCTGCACCTGGTAATTGGCCAACTGGATAGTGTTGAAAAAAATATAGTCACTTTTAAATCAAGAGAATCTTTATATGCTGTAGGCTCCCAGGCGGAACTTTTTTTGGGTAAGGTGCAGGAGCTGGATAAACAAAAAGGAGAGATTGACCTGCAACTGGAAATATTAAATGAGGTAAAAAATTATATTCAAAGCAAAGGGAAAAAAACAGGTACAGTTCCATCTTTAAATTTAGTGACAGATGCCACGCTGAGTGGCCTGTTGGGGCAATTATATACTACGGAATTTGACAGGGATAAAACCATCAGTATTTCCGGCGAGCAAAGTGAACCGGTATTGCTTGCCAATGAAAAAGTGCGGCGTTTAAAGGCAGATATACAGGAGAATCTAAATAATATAAGGGCTAACCTGCTTACCATTAAAAGCGATGTGATTGCTAAAACAAATTTAAATAATAGTCTGCTGGGCCAGGTACCTCAAAAAGAAAGAGGCTTACTCGAAATCAGTCGCCAGCAGGCAGTTAAAAACACCATTTATTCTTATTTATTACAAAAAAGGGAAGAGACGGCATTATCCTCTGCATCCACCTCTTCCGATCTCAGGGTGATTGAAAAAGCAAGTTCTTACGGACCGGTTAGTCCCGTAGCTAAGAATTTCTATTTAACGGGTTTTATAGTGGGGCTATTATCGGCGGTATTTTTGGTACTGATGAAAGAACAATTTAAAAGTAAAGTATTGTTCAGGGATGAAATTGAGGGTAAAACAGCTTTGCCCTTTGTAGGGGAAATTGTACAGGCTAATACTAAAAGTCCTATTGTAATTTTAGAAGGAAAAAGAACGGTCATAGCCGAACAGTTCAGGGCATTAAGAACCAACCTCGGTTATATCGGTTTAAATGAGGAACACAAAACCCTCTTGGTAACCTCCAGTATATCGGGAGAAGGTAAAAGTTTTATTGCCATCAACTTTGCCATCAGCCTTACCTTAACCGGAAAAAAAGTGGCGCTGATGGAAATGGATCTTCGCAAACCAAAGCTCAGCAAACTGATGGAGGTATCAAGAGAACCGGGTATATCCAATTTTATTGTGGACAAAGCCAGTTTTGAAGAAGTGATACGGCCCACAGCCATTCCCAACTTATTTATAGTACCGGCGGGAATAATCCCCCCTAATCCTACTGAACTGATTGGCAAACCAGGTTTTGCCAGGCTGATGCAACTCCTGAAAAAGGAATTCGATTTTGTTATAATAGATACTGCTCCGGTTGGCCCTGTAACGGATGCCTTACTGCTGAATGATTATTGCGATGTAACCTTATACGTAATCAGGCATGACCGTACGCCCAAAGCCTTTTTAAAAATGATCAATGAACTGAATCAAACAAAAAAATTTAACAATATGTGCCTTGTTTTTAATGGCGTAAAAAAGCGGGGCATCAATATTGGCAGTATCAGCAAGGCTTACGGCTATGGTTATGGCTATGGTTATGGCTATGGTTCCGGGTATGGATATGGGTATGGGTACGGGTATGCCATTGATGACACGACCCCCGATCGTTTTGGGCTAAAAAAAGCGTGGCGGAGGATAAAGCGGATCGTAAGGGGATAAGCCTGCAGTATTAAGTGGAGAAAGTGGAGGTGTAACGGACGGTTGGGTTAAAATTTACTTTATAACTATCTTATACAATTACTGTCTGTTACCATATCTCACTTCCTCTTCTTTTTTGCCGATACCATTAATTAATTGAGTTAGCGGTATTAAATTTTTAATTAAATTTATTGTTGGCCTGCCCTGGTTTAAACAATGGTATTTTTGAAGACCGGCGGGTGGGAGTAAAAAATGATTTATTGAAAACCTCAGTTAAAAATAATGTAACTGAGATAAGCGAAGCTATGCAATGACAACAAATAACGAACAATGGTATGCCTTGTATACAAAGCCAAGATGGGAAAAAAAAGTAGCCAGGTTATTAGACGAACAGGGCATTGAAAATTATTGCCCCGTCAATAAAGTAACCCGGCAATGGAGCGATCGGAAAAAAGTGGTGCTGGAACCAGTGTTTAAAGGCTATGTATTTGTAAAGATTGGCGAGGCGGAAAAATGGGATGTAAAAAAGGTAAATGGGGTGCTTAACTATGTATACTGGCTGGGAAAGCCAGCAATAATCAGAGAAGAAGAAATTCTTACTATCCGTAAGTTTTTAAATGAATTTACCGATGTGGAAGTTACTGATCTTTCCCTGAAAGTAAACAGCACCGTTAGAGTAAAAACCGGTGTACTAATGAATTACCAGGGCGTATTAATAGAACTGATTGGAAATAAAGCGAGGGTAAAAATAGAAAGTATGGGGATGCAGTTAAGTGCACAGTTTGATAAAAAGAACCTGGAGCAGATAGGGTGAGAGGGAATTAATAATTAATAATTATTAATTTCCTCAAATCCAAGTTACCTTCTTCTAACACAGTCTCTACGTTTTTAAAACTCATAATTCATAACTCATAATTTATAAATCATGACTCATTTTAATAATGCTCCTGCATTTCAATTATTAATTATTAATTCTTAATTATTAATTGAATAATAATGTGTAGAATTGCCGGCCTTATAAACCCCTCCATGACAGTAGAAGCTATCGAAGCGGTGGTTAAGGAAATGTGTACAGTACAAAAACATGGAGGCCCTGATGATGAAGGCATGTATACCAATCAAGACAATCACCTGGTATTGGGGCATCGCAGGCTTTCTATCATTGATCTTTCAATGGCAGGCCATCAACCCATGGGGTACAACAATGGCCGGTATCAAATAAGTTATAATGGTGAAATATACAATTATATTGAGTTAAAGGAGACGCTTAAAAAACTGGGTTGTTTGTTTACAACAGCTTCTGATACAGAAGTAATACTGGCTGCATTTGCCACCTGGGGTATTGAAGCATTTGCTAAATTAAATGGCATGTTTGCTTTTGCATTGTTGGATAACGGGAGCGGGCATCTTTATCTTGTAAGAGACAGTGCAGGTATAAAGCCTTTGTATTTTGCACATACTAAAAATGGGCTCGCTTTTGCATCCGAAGTAAGGGCGTTTAAAAACATAGCTTACCTGCAAACACCCAATCC
>JAYUBR010000658.1:0-5099 GCA_043740775.1 Ferruginibacter sp.
CCATTGCAGCAAAAGCACAACTACTGGATGCAGAAAAAAAGGCTTACAGCGCATCAACTACAAAGGCAGACACAGCGCTGCACGAAGCAAATTATAACCGGTTAAATAAAGAGCTGAATGATTACAGGGATAATATTATTAAAAGCCAGCCTGCTTCCATGATGGCTGTTTTATTGAACGCCATGAAAGACCCGGCAGTGCTGAATAATAAACCGCAAACCCACAACGATTCTTTACAAAATTATTATTATTATAAAACGCATTACTGGGATGGGATAACGTTTATGGATGAACGTGTTATTCGTACACCGTTTTTTTTACCCAGGCTGGAAAGATATTACAGGGAATTAATTGTGCCCCAGGCAGACAGCATTATTAAAGAAGCTGATTATCAGTTGCTGCTGGCCCGCAGTTGCCCGGAAATGTATAAATTTTTGTTGAACTGGCTTACCGATGAATATATCAGTCCGAAATACATGGGCCACGATGCTGTGTTTGTGCATCTTTTCGAAAAATACCACAGCAAAGGACTCAGCAACTGGCTCAACGAAAAGCAGATGGAAACCGTTAGCCGCAGGGCTTATATGTTAATGGCAAATTTGATTGGTGCCAAGGCCGCTGACCTTGAGATGCTGGACACCACCGGCAAGCCTTCGCCGTTATATGATGTGGCGGCTGATTATACCGTGGTTGTTTTTTGGGACCCTACCTGTGGCCATTGTAAAGAAGAATTGCCGTGGCTGGATTCTGTATACAGGGCCAACTGGAAAGCACACAACGTAAAAATGTATGGGGTTTTATCAGCCGACAGCAAGGAAGACCTCAGGCAGGAATGGCTGAAATACATCAGGGAACACAATTTGAAAGACTGGGTAAACGTTTATCAAACCAAAGAAATTGAAGCAGCTAATTCAGCGGCTCAAAAACCAGGTTACCGTCAGTTATATGATGTTACCCTTACGCCAACCATCTATCTCCTAGACAAAGAAAAACGCATTATTGCAAAAAAATTAACCTGGCAACAACTAGACGATCTGCTGCAGGTTAAGTGGAAAATGAAATCCAATTAACAGATAAAACCCGTTACAATGAAGAAATATTTTTTACTGCTGGCCCTCACCTTTTTTACTGCACATGTTTTTGCCCAAACTTTATTTACTTATGGCGATGAGAAAGTTGGCAAAGAAGAATTTTTACGGGCCTACAATAAAAATAAAACACCCGTTACAGATAAGGAAAAATCATTGCGGGAGTACCTGGACCTGTATTCAAAATTTAAATTGAAAGTAAAAGCAGCAAAGCAACTTCGGCTGGATACATTGCCACAACTGAAGTACGATCTTCAAAATTTTAGCAGCCAGGTAGAAGAAGGATACATGAATGATGAGAAGATATCAGAAACCTTATTGAACGAAGTAATTGAACGCAGTCAGAAAGATATTCATTTGATTCATTTTTACGCAGCGCTTACTGCAGCCAGTACTGCGGCAGATTCTGCAAAAGCAGTTAAGGGCATGGAGGAACTGGTAGCTGAATTGCAAAAAGGCAACACGGATTATACTGCATTGGCCAATACAACCAGTCAAAAATATTTGCCTGTAACCGGAAAAGATATTGGATATATCACCGCACTTTCATTGCCTTATGGAATGGAAAATCTTGTGTACAGCCTCCATCCAGGCGATATCAGCAAGGCCTACCGTTCTAAAAACGGTTTGCATGTTTTTAAAAATACAGGCGAAAGAAAAAGCGCAGGTAAATGGAAAATTGCACAAATATTATTAACGCTTCCACCCGATGTGGCGGCTACACAGGTGAAGGAAATTGAAAAAAAAGCAGATTCTGTTTATGCACTTTTAAAAGCCGGTGCCGATTTTTCAGCAATGGCAAAACAATTTAGTGAAGACAGACTCACAGCACTGAACGGAGGTGAGATTGCGGAGTTTGGCACGGGCAAATTTGATATGCCATTTGAAACAAAAGTATTTGAACTGGAAAAAGATGGAGGCATCACCAAACCCTTTTACACAACGCATGGCTATCATATTGTAAAACGTTTACAGCAACATGATATGACTGCTGATAAAACAGATGAAGCATTTGTTACCGGACTAAAACAACAAATGGCCAAAGATGCAAGGATGAATATTGCCAAAGAAAAGTTTTTAAAAGACATCACTTCAAAAACAAACTACAAAAAAAATCCGGTTGTAAAAGATGCTGTGCTTTTCAGGTATGCAGACAGTGTGGTGCAGACCAGAACAATAAAGAATTATCCTTTAAATAATAAAATCTTAATCTCCTTTACAAAAGCAACTGTAAAGGGAATTGCATGGCTGAACTTTGTAAAAGATTACAAATTGAATGCGGACGTTTATAAACAGGAAAATAATAAAGAGCTGCTGGATAAATTTATAGCTACCACTATAGCAGACTACTACCGCAAACATCTGGATGAATACAACACCGACTTTAAGTTTCAGATGCAGGAATTTAAAGAAGGCAATATGTTGTTTGAAATTATGGAAAGAAACGTGTGGGGCAAAGCATCTGAGGACAGTATTGCATTAAAAAAATATTACGATGCACATAAAGCCACTTACAAATGGGATTCAAGCGCAACGATATTATTATTCAATTGCAGTGATACCGGTGTTGCCAGAAAAGCTGTTGAAGCAGTAAAAAATGGTAACCACTGGAAGAAAATTGCCGAAGAAAGTGATGGAAAAATTCAATCAGATTCCGGCAGGTATGAACTAAGCCAGTTGCAATTGCCTGCAGATAAAAATATTGTACCGGGTTTTATTTCTTCTCCTGTAATAAACAGTGGAGATAACACCACTAGTTTTGTAAAAGTGCTGCAATTGTTCCCCGCAAATCTGCAGCGAAACTTTAATGAGGCAAGAGGCCTGGTGATTAACGAATATCAGGTTTATTTAGAAGACAAATGGGTAGCGGAATTGAAAAAGAAGTATCCTTTAAAGGTGGATGAAGCGATTTTTCAATCATTACTTAAATAGGTATTGTTAAATTTATCTGTAAAAGCCGGTCATCTGATTTGATGGCCGGCTTTTTGTTTTTTATGGCCCAAACCACAAAAAAATAGTTAGAGCTATTTTATTTTTAAAAATTAAAATTAAATGATTATGAAGAAAATGACAGTAATGCTATTAGTAACGGTAATAGCCATGGGCGCAAAGGCGCAGGTATACGTACAGGGTGGATTAAACCTTGCCAACATTACCAACACCAACAGCGGACAAACGGAAAAAAATAAGGAGCTCGCTACTTTTAATGCAGGCGTTATGGCAAGATTTGGTATCTCCAATACTTTCGATCTTGAATCAGGTATTTTATTTACCGGCAAGGGAGCAAAAGCCGAAACTTATTTTAATAATGGTAACGACTATGTGAAAACAAGATTTAACCCGCTTTACCTTGAAGTTCCATTAAATGCAGTAGTTAAAATTCCTTTGGATACAAAGACAAAATCAAATGTATTTTTTCACGCAGGTCCATATATTGCAGTTGGAGTTGCGGGGAAATCAACCAGTGAAAGTAGCATTATTGGATTAAAAACAAGCTCCAGTTCCTCTATCAAATTCAGCAATGATGATCCATTTACATCAAGGCAGGATGATGCGGCTTATGATAAATTAAAGCGGTTTGATTATGGTATAAATGTTGGCGGCGGAATAGACTTTGGCAAATTATTGCTAAAAGCAAACTATGGTTATGGATTAGCAAAAATAAATTCTACCCAAAGTGATAATACTGTGAATGACAAAAATAAGTATAGAACATGGAGTATTTCTGTGGGCATTCCTTTAAGCAGATAATTTCATAACACCTCATAAAAAAGCCGTTCAAAAAATGAACGGCTTTTTTATGAGGCTGATTTCGTATCTGGGTACTAAACTTGCTTTATTTGAATAAATCATCCCTTTTTGATACATTTATTTAAGAACATTCAAAAATAAAGTCTTTAGAAAACATGTAAATAATAATCAATTGTGAGATTTAAAATCTAAACTGTAGTCTGCATGTAAATACATCATCTTTTACATTACCTGAATAACCCGGGAGTGCTGTTTTTTCGTTTGTTATTTTATCGTACCATAAAACCAGTTTGGCATTTTCTGATATATAATATATGTAGCCAAATCCCAACGTTGTGTATTTTATATTAGCTGCATTAATGTTATTGCCTGCTTTCCCAATATCATTTCCTTTTACATCTGTATTGGGATCGTACCAGTCATACTTAATTCCAATTTGGTGATGAGTACTTCCAAGGTGTTGCAAAAAATAAAAGTAGGCACCATTAAATTTTCTTACATAATAGCCGTCATTTCCGGTAAAAGAAATACCTGGCGTTTCGCTGCTTATTGCGGAGGCCGTTTGTTTGCCGGTAATATATTCTACTCTAAACTCTGTATACCCCACTTTGTTTTTAATTTTTAATTGAGCATCTAAGCCGTAATATTTTCTTGGCGCAATTTTTTGCAGGTTCCTTTCACTGGAATCAACTATAAAGTTTTTAGAACCATTGATTGTTTGAGTGGCATAAACATATTTTGTGTTTTGCGATAACCCACCATAGAGTACAGATGCAGCGGCACCAAGTGTTATATTTTTGGCGATCAATTGTGGCTTTATTGTTACCCTGCCAATGATATCTTTATGGCTATCGTAATCAGTTAAAGACGAAAGGCCTGGCCCGTTGAAAATTCCTATGTCAACTTTCAAAAATTTTAATTGCATGTTTTTTTTTCGTGCTTCAAAAGTTATCATCGCCCCCATATCCCTTTCTGTCTTCATCAATATCTGGCTCATGCGCCCACGTTCGGGGCTTTCCCTGTCGCCACTTGATAAATTTAATTCGTAACTGAATGGCCGGGCAAACAAGCCTGTGGTAAAAGCGAATAGCTTAAATTTATTTTCAGAAATTCTTCCCCAAACATCTCTTACATTCACACCTCTTTCGGTAGCATCAAATTGAAAAACAAATTGTAAAGAAGGACCGTTTCCGGTTTTTGGAAAATTGATATAATCAAACCGGACCCTTGCCCTTCTCAACATAAAACGGTTATTGCTGT
>JAYUBR010000659.1:0-1470 GCA_043740775.1 Ferruginibacter sp.
ATTTCTTTGCTCATCACTTAATTGCTGGTTTTCAGAAAATTCTTTAAGATTACATGCGGCTTTAATAAAACCGTTGATTGCTTTATCAGAATAAAATAAACGGGAGTTTGTAGCCGAACCTTCACGTGTGGTACGCATATAAAATGGATTCCCCTCAAAAATGCAATTTTTGGCAAGGCAAAATATTCTCGCTAAAAGTTCCCCATCCTCCAGGTAAGGTACATCAGGAACATATCGGATGCTATTTCTATTCATAAATTCCCTGTCAAAAAGTAGTGCCACAGATCTGTCTGGATCAATTCTTCCATTGCCTTTTGACAGTTCAAAAGCTTCGGTGCCGGAGTATATTTTGTGTTTAAAATCACTAAATAAAATTTCATGTCGTACTGAGTTATCAGCATTTAAGAATGTGTATCCCAAAAGGGTTATTTGCGCCCTGTTCTCATCGGCGGTTTTCAATATTTTTCCCAATGTGTCAGGTACCACATAATCATCCGGATCAATAAACAACAGGTATTTTCCTTTTGCTTTGTCAATACCGGAGTTTCTTGCCCTTGATACCCCTTTATTTTCCTGATCAATAAAAACGATATTATTAAACTGCTTCATCAACCTTAAAACAATCTCCCGGCTGTTATCAGGCGAACCATCATTAATTATAATCAGTTCGTATTCATTTTTAGGTATGTCTTGTTGCTGCAGGCTGTTTACACATTTTTCAATGTATTCCTCTACATTGTAAACAGGAATAATGATACTTAAACGCATTGTTGGGTAATGAATGGCCTTACTGGTTTTTGTAAAAGATATTGTGATTTCCTGGTTTCAGCATTCGCTTTTTTAAAAAAATAAAATAGCGAAAGGGATTTAAGTAAACTGTGGCTGTTTTGTACAAAAAGGAAAACAATATTGTCTGCTTATTCATACCAGTTTGTTGAAATAATTTTGATACCATTAAAATATGCTTTTCGCTTGCTACAATATCCCATGGAAGGTAAGGAAATACATACTTTTCTTTTAGTGGTGCCGATTTTAAAAGCAATGGTTTAAACAAACCCCCATCGGTGTTATTATTTAAAGCCTGCTGATGCCGACGGTAGCCTACTGTTGGCTGATGAAAATAAAAAAGTCTGTTGCCTGCCCTGGTTAGTTTCAGCCACATGGGGTAATCTTCTACCAGTTTATTTTCTTCATCGTAGCAGCCAACATCCAGCAAGGCCTGCTTTTTAAAAAAATAGGAAGGGGTATAATTGATTCTGTCTGAAATCAACAATAGCTTAAACTGGTCTGTGGCTCCAAATAACGGATTCATCAGGTTTTCCGGATAATTTACTGGTATAGCTGCCGCAAATTGATCTTCCTTAAATTCATCCTGGTATACTAAAACCTGCGAAAAAATAATGGAAGCATCCTGCTGTTTCTGAACAAATTTTACATTGTCTTCAATGCAGTTGGGTAACAATATATCAT
>JAYUBR010000660.1:0-5091 GCA_043740775.1 Ferruginibacter sp.
CTGCTGAAAGATTGAGCAAATAATAAAAATAATCTGAACCAATAAGGAGATGATCTTTTTATTGGATAAAGATAGAAAAGATTGTAGTGCCGTAATTACGTTCAGAGTGATAATGATCAAACTTTTTATAATCGTTTCGGGGTGTATGTTCCAGCACAAACCAGCCTTTGGGTTTCAGCAATTTTTTTTCAAATATTTTTTTGGGAAGATCATCAATAGTTCCCAAAGCATAAGGCGGACCGGCAAAAATAAAATCGTATTGATCGGTACAACCGTCTATAAATTTAAATACATCCGACTTTATCAGTTTAAAATTTTCAAGTGATAAAGAGGAGGCTGTTTTTTTTATAAAGTCATACATGTTGGTATCCTTCTCTACAACGGTAAGGTCTGCCGCTCCCCTGCTGGCCAGTTCATAACTGATGCTGCCCGTGCCACCAAAAAGATCCAGCGTTTTTAAGCTTTCAATGTCAAGGTTATTTTGTATAATATTAAAAAGCCCTTCTTTGGCAATATCTGTTGTTGGCCTTGTGTAAGGCATGTTTGGAGGGGGATTTATTTTTCTGCCACCATGAATGCCACTGATTATTCGCATGCTGCTATTTCAAATAAATGACTAAAATAATGTGAAGGGTAAGTTTTTATCTCATCGTCATAACTAAATGTTTCAGGTAAGATTGCAAATGAAAGCTGTGGAAAATATTTATTCAATTCATTGTATAAGATAGATTCCCTGTCAATCATTCCATTCAGCAACACGTCGGTATCAGTTAATAAAACTTCAAAACTCCCACAAACATTTAGTAAATGATAAGCAGCATCTTCAGGAATTTTATAATCGAAATGCTGAATTATTTGCAGCTTACCTGCTTTTATCAATTGTACAATGATGGATGTTGAGCCAAAAATACAATACAATTGATTGCCTGTTTTTTTATTCCTGTTAGATAGTATTGAGTAAAGATGGCTATGGCTGGCCAATGAAAATAAATGCGCAATAACCGAGTCAACCTGCTTAGGAACCCTATACACATTGTGCAGGTCGAGCTGCTCAATAAAGTTGCTCCGGGTAACACTTTCGCCATTATCACCATATACCAGTTCCAGCATTTCATCGTTAGTGGCAGCATTCATAAACTTGTCAGGAACAAGCAAAGATTCTGCAAAAGCGTAAATAATATGGATCTTTTTAAACGCTTGCTGAAGCAAGAGCTGCTGGCCTGTAATATCTTTTAAATAACTGGCAGCCTTTTCATTGGTAGTACCGATATCAAAATGATATACGGATAAAGCAAAGCAGGTATTATCTGCCTTTAATGCCCAGTAAGAAATTCCCTGTCCGCTGATCTCAATAAATAAACTGCAATCATTTGTATAGGTAACAGGGGTCAATATATTAAAAGATGAAATCAAAATAAATGTTTAGGCTGGCAAAATAAGATAAATTTGCCAACTTATGGAAGTAACTGCACCAATAAAAGATTTAAAAGTACATGTCAATAACAAACAAATACTTTCTATTGCATTGCCTATAACGCTGGCTATCATTATTCCGCAAATAAATATGCTTACCAACAGTATATTTTTGGGTAACCTTAGTATTTCTGCATTAGGTAATGCAGGCATTACCGGTGTTTTTTATTTAATATTTGCAGTAGCAGGCAATGGCCTTAACAATGGGTTGCAATCTGAATTTAGCCGGTATGCCGGCGGTGACAATACCAGTGCGTTTAAAATAATTTTAGCACAATCCATTCGTATCAGTTTACAATTAGCCGTTGCTGGTATCATTGTAACCTGGTTCGTTGCGCCCTTCATTCTTCAACGGGTTGCTGACCCAAACGCCTATCCGCAGGAAATGAATTTTTTAAAAATCCGCATTATGGGGCTGCCCTTTTTATACCTGTTTCAAATGGGCAACGCTTTTTTGGTTGCTTCACTCAACAGCCGTTATTTAATGATTGGTTTTATTGCTGAAGCTTCTACCAATATCCTGCTTGATTATTTGCTCATTTACGGCCATTGGGGTTTGCCCGCCATGGGTTTTAATGGCGCTGCAGTAGCTTCTGTAATAGCCGAAGCCATTGGCTTTTTGGTGATGTTGCTGGTGATATATAAAACCGGGTTGAAGGAGGAATATGCATTGCTCACTACATTTAAATATGATAAAAAAACTACCAAAGAAATTATCCGTATATCAACGCCGCTAATAGTACAGTATGTGATTAGTGTTACCACCTGGCTGATATTTTTTATTTTTATTGAAGCCCTGCACGACCAGACTGCCAAAGCCATCAGCAATACCATGCGGAATGTGTTTGGTTTAACCGGGGTATTTGTTTGGGCTTTTGCGGGCACCTGCAATGTAATGGTGAGTAATTTAATGGGCCAAAAAAGAGAAGATAAAGTATTGGATGCCATTAAACGGATTATGCTGTGGAGTTTCGGATTATGTGCCCTGATGTGTTTGCTCATCAATATTTTCCCTGGTGTATTTTTTAGTTTGTTTGGCCAGGGAAATGAATTTGTTTCGGAGGGCATACCTGTTATAAGAATGGTAAGTGTTGGTTTGTTGCTGATGAGCATATCCAATGTATGGCTTAATGGCGTTACAGGTACAGGTAAAACCACGGTGAACTTAATGATTGAAATAATTGCCATCACTGGTTACTTAATTTACACCTGGATATTTATGAAGGTTCATTACGTGAGCCTTACCATTGCATGGAGCAATGAATTAATTTATTGGTCCATCATCTTTATACTTTCTTTTAGCTTTTTAAAAAGTGGCAGGTGGAAGACAAAGGTGGTTGCATGATTTTTTTGTTACAGGGAGGTATAGCTCATAACTTCAAGCAGCTTAAAAATGATCCACTCATTACTTCAGCATCATCTCCCTGATATACTTAACCGGCGAACTGCCATAACTTAAAAATTGTTCATGAAAATTTTTAAGTTGATAACTGCTTCCTTTTTTTATTTTATATGCATTTAGCAGCGAAAGAATATCTTCGGCACCAGTAAAATAAGAACACAATTGAACTTGTGAAACAGAAGCCCGGTGGTACTTTTCTGATATCTGTGCATCTTCCTGGAAGGTTTCATTTTTTAATAAATTGGTGACATCTTTTTCGCTATACTGTAAACATTGCAGGCCATAATCTACCAGTACATTACTTAGTTCCCTTAGCCTCCATTTATAAAGGGTTAACCACAATTCGGGCGCATCATTTCCCCAGCCATTTTCCATCATCATCTGCTCACAATATACGGCCCAGCCTTCTATCATGGCTCCATTTTGAAAAACTGCTTTCACCATACTGCTACCCGATTGTTTGTTACTATAAACGCCCTGCAGGCAATGTCCCGGCATAGCTTCGTGCATAGAAAGAAACTGTAGTGAAAAATCATTGTATTCCCGCAAGGTACTTTCTGCATTGGCAGCGGGTATGGTGGATACATCTGATACATTGTAGTAAGTGATACCCGACTTTAAATAAGGTGGCGTAAACTCTGCGTTGGCCAATGCAACACCGCCCATAAAAGCAGGCATTATGCGTACTTTCAACGGGTAAGAAGTATCATAATCAAATAACTTTTTACGGATAATAAATTGCTGTAACTGCTGCACCGATTGGGTTGCAGCTGCTATCACATTTTTAGGATCAGCATGGTGCAAAGCCATTTTATCCAATACGGATTTAATGAGCATCAATGTATCCGCAGGCTTTACAAGGCCCTTGCAATACTTTGGCCACAGCGATGTTGCTATGGAGTACATTTTTTTATGGTAATATGTTTTTGCGCTAGATGCTTTTGCAAAAATTTCCCCGGGGGTATAATCAGTAACCAGATCGTATTTAAATTTCTGGCTGAATAAATCTTTGCCAATTCTAAAATCACGGAAGCTATATTTTTTATCGGCCATTAAACCTTGCAGTGCAGCAATATAATTTTTTATCGCTTTTGTGGTGAGATCAATATGTTGCTGTAATGTATCTTTTTCAGTGTGGCTCAATGATGCTTTTTTGATTGAATCCGTAAGGTCTTTTCCAAACAGATCAAGGCTTCCCTTGTTTTGTTGTATGGCCAAAGCCGTGTATTCTTTGGTAGGTTTGTTGAGTATATTTAATGCAGTTCTGTAATAGTCTTCTGCATGTTGCAGGTGGTTGCTGAGTATTTTTAAACGCTGGGTTAATGGTGCATAATTTTGTGTGAGGATATTATAACATTCGCCACCTAAATTATAAGCGGAAGGATTCCATTGCTGAATTTTAAAAGTATCTGTATACCAAATAATACCTTGTAACTGGTTTTGCACAATGGCATAATTAATCTTGTTATCATCAGAAAGCTGGTTGTACCTAACCTGCTGTAATGTATTAAGCCATGCTTTTGAAAAAGCAACAGTAGCTGCAAATGCTGTACTGTCGGGTATTACAAGCCGCTCATAATATTTTCCATAACCGGCAGCAATAGCTGCTGACGGATTTTCTTTCCAGTAAGCATCCAAAAACCTTGTTTGCAAATCATTAAAGTTTACATCGGGAGAATTGGTAGCAGCATTGGTTGATGATGGCCGTGTATTGCAACTGAAAAAAAGTAAACCGCAGATGGTTATACTAAAAAGATGATGACGCATACGATAAGTTTTGTTTTTTTTAATTCAGATTTAAAAAGCGATTGCACAAAAAAGCCGCAAGTTATTTTGCGGCCTTTATAATTAATTTGCTTTCCAGCTATTGTTTGCAAAGTTCATATCCGGAAAAACTTTTTTAGGATCTATCACCACGCTTACTAATTTTTCTGTTGTTGGTAATTTTACTTTCCAAACATTTGTATTGTTCCATACTTCAACCGGTAGCTTAATGATCTCTTTTTTACCACTGACTGTTTCGTACGCTATCGTTACCGGCATGGCCATCTGGTCTAAATTAGCAATGGTTACAATTGCTCCGTTTGCTTCATTATCTCTTTCATATTTTACAGATTCAATGGCCTGGTCAAGCCGGTAATTTTCTACAAACCAACCTTTCCAAAACCAGCTAAGATCCTCCCCTGCTGCATTATCCATTGTTCTGAAAAAATCCC
>JAYUBR010000661.1:0-5084 GCA_043740775.1 Ferruginibacter sp.
TATTTGATGGAGCCACCGCAATGCTTGGTGGTTTTGGTTTGTGCGGCATTCCTGAAAATTGTATAGCAGCCATTGTACAAAAGGGTACAAAAAACTTAACCTGTATTGCCAACAATGCCGGGGTAGATGATTTTGGCATTGGTTTACTGCTGCAAAGAAAACAGGTAAAAAAAATGATCTCCTCTTACGTGGGTGAAAATGCCGAATTTGAAAGACAATTGTTAAGTGGCGAACTGGAAGTAGAACTGATACCACAGGGAACATTGGCTACAAGGTGCATGGCTGCCGGCTATGGTATGCCCGCTATATTTACACCAGCAGGCGTAGGTACGGAAGTGGCAACCGGCAAGGAAGTAAGAACATTTAATAACAAAGAGTATTTACTGGAATATGCTTTTGATGCTGATTTTGCTTTTGTAAAAGCCTGGAAAGGCGATACAGAAGGCAATCTTATTTATAAAGAAACAGCCCGTAATTTTAATCCGTTAATGGCAATGGCAGGTAAAGTAACTATTGCCGAAGTGGAAGAATTAGTGGCTGCCGGTGAACTTGATCCCAATCAGATTCATACGCCGGGCATTTATGTACACCGTATTTTTAAAGGGGTTAATTATGAAAAAAGAATTGAACAGCGAACAGTAAGAAAATTTCCTGCGTAGCCAATGTGCTAACATCTTTTTTGATTGCCGGTTTCATTATACTCTTTAAATTTTGTGAAATATTCATTCACTAATATCAAATCAGCAAATTAAATGTATGCTTGATAAAAACCAGATAGCGCAACGGTTGGCAAAGGAATTGAAAGATGGATTCTACGTTAATCTTGGTATTGGTATTCCAACACTGGTAGCCAATTATATCCCTGCGGGCATAAAGGTAGTGCTGCAAAGTGAAAATGGTTTGCTCGGCATGGGGCCTTTTCCTTTTGAAGGTGAAGAAGACCCGGATTTGATCAATGCAGGTAAACAAACAATCACCACCGTACCAGGCTCTTCATTTTTTGACAGCGCCATGAGCTTTGGAATGATAAGGGCGGGCAAAGTTGACCTTACTATTTTGGGTGCTATGGAAGTAAGCGATACCGGTGATATCGCCAACTGGAAAATACCAGGCAAAATGGTAAAAGGGATGGGCGGTGCAATGGATCTTGTTGCGAGCGCAAAAAATATTATTGTTGCTATGATGCACACCAATCCAAAGGGTGAATCAAAACTACTGCCTCGCTGTATGTTACCACTTACTGGTATTGGTTGTGTAAAAAAGATTGTAACTGAGCTTGCAGTGCTGGATGTCACAAAAGATGGCTTTAAATTATTGGAAAGAGCACCCGGCGTAAGTATTGAAGAGATTATCGCAAAAACTGCAGGCAGGCTTGTTGTGGAAGGTGAAATACCAGAAATGCAATTTTAATCCGGTAAAAATAGTTGTTCTCTTTCTTCGCAATTTTTCAACATTTAACCCAGAGATTATTTTTATTTTAGCACACATCTTTCTTATTTTTATGGTCTGAAATGTTAGTAGTTAAGCTCATTTTTATGCAAGCTTTTAACAATGTATAGGCAATGGTTAACGGAAACCCTATTGCGGCCAGGTAGGCATTAATCGGCATTTATTAAAATTATTTATCTAAAACTTACAATTCAAAAATATATACAGATCGGCAAGCCTACTCTGTGAAGTGTTATTTTTCTCTGTAAGCATCTGGCACATTGCCTTTTACCCTGATACGAATACCGAGATTTGCAAAAGTTAAGAAATTAAATATTTCAACCCCAAATTTGAAATTACTATGCAGATTAATAATGAAACCCTCTACGCCTTTCTTCATTGCCCATATAAAGCATACAAAAAAAGTAAGCAACAAACAGGTGCAATTACCGGATACGAAATATTATATAATCAGCTAAGGCAAACTCAAAAAATCAATTTTCAAAAAACCTTTTCTACTGCCATAAAACCAATTCCCTCCAAAACTATATTTGACAATGCTATGCTAAAAGAAGTAGGCATAGGAGTTAATCTGAATTTTAAAAATTCTACCATAAACCTGATACTTGATTGTATTGAATTTACGGGCAAGAAAAATGTTATTCCAATTTTTATAACGCCATTTGAAAAGGTCACAAAATTGGATAAATTGTTTGTTGCTTTACAAGCTACATTTGTTAAGAATGAATTTAACCTTCAGGTAGATAATTGTAAAATCGTTTTCGGAAAATATTTTCAAGAAATCAAATTTAAATTATCATCATCCACAAAAAATATTGAGAAAATTATTAAAGAGCTACATAAAATTCTCTCTGACCCGGGCGAACCAATTCTAATTTTGAATAATCATTGCCCAGTTTGTGAATATAGTAGTTATTGTAAACAGAAAGCGTTGGCAGAAGGAAACATTAGTTTACTTGACCGAGCCACATCCAAAGCAATAGCTAAATATAAACAGAAAGGAATCTTTACCATTCAACAATTATCCTACTTATATAAACCAAGAAGAAGGAAAAAACAACTGGCTAAACCATTAATATCTCATAACATAGAATTACAAGCATTGGCGATAAGGACAGATAAAATTTATGTGCAACAATTACCAGAATTATCTAGGCAAGCAGTTGAATTATTTTTAGATTTTGAAGGCAACCCTGACCAGGAAATATACTATTTGATTGGCGTCATGGTAGCTAAAGATTTGGCAATTACCAGTCATAGCTATTGGGCAAATAATGTAACGAATGAATCAGATATTTGGCAACAGTTTATCTTCATGATAAATGAACACCCAGATGCACCAATTTATCATTATGGCAATTACGAATCAAAAGCGATTAATGTTCTTGGAAAACGATATACTACAAATATTGCTCACATACAAAGCCGTTTAATAAATATTGTCAATTCTATTTATGGTAAAATATATTTTCCGACTTATTCAAACAGATTGAAAGAATTGGCTAAATACGTTGGTGCGGAATGGTCAGCAAGTAACGCAAGTGGAATTCAAAGCTTGGTTTGGAGGCATCAATGGGAAGAAACACAAAATGAAAAACACAAACAACTTTTAATAACCTATAATACAGAAGACTGCCTAGCTTTAAAATTATTAACTGATAAATTATCGCTAATACAGGCATCAGCCAATGTCTTACCTGAAATAGATTTTCCCAACAATCCAAAAAAAAACTCTACAGAACCAAGCACCCTGGTTCATAAACAGTTTGACACAATTTTAAAATTTGCTTATGAAAATTATGATAAGAATAAAATAAGTTTTCAAAATAAGGGTGAGCAAGAAGTTATTCAGAAAAAAAAGATTGAAAAGAAAGTTGGACACAAGCCTCGTGCTATACCAAAAGCGCAGAAAATTATAATTGTACCAAGAAAAAGAATATGCCCAAAACATAAAAGGAAACTAACTGAAAGCACAAGAGAGAAAGCAACGACAACTATTACCGACTTAATATTTACTAAAAATGCTATTCGGAAAACAGTAATAAAGTACACTGGCTTTATGGGATATTGTTGTAAATGTAAACAGGATTATTCTCCACCATTTATAGATAAAATAAGACATAAGCATTTTGGCCATAAATTTAAGTCTTGGATTGTATATCAAAGGCTCATTCTTCGTTTACCATATGACGTAATAAGACTAAATCTACAAGAACTATTTAATGAAAAAATAGGGCAGTCAACAGTTGCAGGGATGTTTATGGAATTTTCATCATTTTATGGTTTTACAGAAAAGCAAAATTTGAAACTCATACTCAATAGTCCTTTTATTCATGCGGACGAGACAAAAGTTAATGTGAAAGGAGTTGATCATTATGTTTGGATTTTTACAAACGGTAGGCAAATTATTTTTAGGGAAACAGAAACCCGTGAAATTTCTATGGTGCTTGAATTGTTGAAAAACTACGAGGGAATACTTGTTTCCGATTTTTATTCCGGTTATGAATCAGTTAAATGCAAGCATCAAAAATGTTGGGTTCATTTGATAAGAGACCTTAATGATGATTTGTATAAAAATCCGTATGATACTGAGTATGAAAAATTCATCCTTGAATTACGAAATTTAATCATTCCAATATTTGATTCAATAAAGAAATATGGTTCTAAAAAAGTACATTTTAATAAATTTATAAGAAGTAGAAATTTGTTTTATAATCGAATAATTATGAATCAAAGTTATACTTCTGAAATTACTTTGAAATATCAAATACGGCTAAAAAAAAATTGGCAAAACTTGTTTACCTTTCTTGAGTATGATAATATTCCATGGAATAATAATATGGCTGAAAGGGGGCTTAGGCATTTAGCTGTTCAAAGAAAAATCTCCAGTCATTTTAATAATGGGTTGAAAAATTATCTTTTATTTCTTGGTCTTATGCAGTCTTGTAGATTTCAAAAAAAATCATTCCTTAAATTTCTTCTTTCAGGAAAGAAAAGTATTTGATACTTTCGAATCGAAAAACACATGAAGTATGGTAGCGTAATAGTTAAACTTAATGAGTAAAATAAAATTGTTTGAAAGCAAACCGATAAGAACTGTTTGGAATGAATCTGACCAAAAATTGTATTTCATTATAGCTGATGTGGTGTAGGCATTGACTGATATACCTAATCCTACTGACTACACTAATAAAATGAGTAAACGGGACGAACTCCCAGCAGATGAGCACTATGGCACACGCCGCGACATAGCTTAACAATGCCAGCAACTGAACACAGACGAAGAAGGGCATCCCCTAACAAAAAATACTTGCAAAAACTGGGATAGAGATTGTGACATCAGTTAGGTGCTGTTATCAAAAGCAGTTAGAGCTGACATTTATTAATTTGGCTTTTAGTTGTTAACTTCAACTTTATATTTTCAATTGATCATTTGTAACGGACCGGATGTTAAACAAATTCCAAGCCTCCGCAAATACAATCGCTAAAAAAATATTCATGAAATATCTTCCTTTAAATGCCGGCATATTTATCCAGAACAGAAAGCGTTTTGTAGAAAGAATGGATAAAAATGCCATTGTGATTTTTAACAGCAATGATGAGTTGCCTTATAATGGTGACGCAATACACCGCTT